>USNI01000009.1 GCA_900555975.1 uncultured Desulfovibrio sp.
TCGTCATGAAAAGGCGCCGTTCCCTCTGTTCCGGCAGATTCAGATCGGTGCGGGAGCGCTGGTGCTTCTGGGCATTCTGGGAAGCTGGGTATGGCATCCCATGTTCTGGCTTTCCGCCTTCGTCGGTGCGGGACTTCTCTTTGCCGGCATCACCGGCTTCTGTGGACTCGGTCTTCTGCTGGCACGCATGCCGTGGAACAGAAGCTGAGGACCGTTATGCGGCAAAAGGAATGACGGCGTGCCGGAGCCGTCCGGCACGCGGGAAGAGGCGTCAGGAAGGACGAGTGTCTTCGTTCCGGCGGACCGGACGAGGAAGCTCGGAAGGTGCGTCTTGAAAGACGTGCGGCGGAGAGTCCCGTTTCTAGACGAAAAGATTGGTATGCAGATACCTCTCGCCGCTGTCCGGAAAGAGCATGACGATGTTGCGTCTTTCGGCCCTGATGTCCGCAGGCAGGGCCATGACCGCGTGCAGACAGGCTCCCGCGGCAGGTCCTCCGCAGACGGCTTCCATTTTCAGCAGCCGGCGGCAGGCTCTCATCATGTCGTCATCGGAAACGTCGATGATGTCGTCGGCAAAGCCCGCGGGCAGAAGTGCGGGTTCGGCTCCGGGATGAGCCGCTTCACAGCGCACGCCGACGATGCCGATGTCGGGGAAGTGCCGTCTGAGGCAGGATCCTGCGCCTGTTATGGTTGCGCCGCTGTCCACGCAGCAGAGAAAGATGTCGGGCGTCACGCCGTTGTTCAGACAGTCGTTGACCAGTTCCGTTCCGGTCAGCGCATCGTGCAGCTTCAGCGCGGTGTCGGAGCGTCCGATGTTGGGCCAGAAGGAATTCCAGATGTCGTGATGGATGAATTCCGCCTTGTCTCTGGCCCCCTTCATGCCTGCATCCGCCTCGGAGAGGACGATTTCCGTTCCCATGGCGTGAATCAGGTTCAGCACGGGCCTCGGCGTGTTGGAAAGCATGACGACGATGAGACGCAGATCGAGCATGGTGCTTGCCTGGGACAGAGCCAGAGCCATGTCCGGCCGGCAGGCCTCCACGACGCAGTTGCCGGGACTGAGTCTGCCCGATTCCATGGCCTGCTTCAGAATGGCTGCGCCCGTGCGGCTCTGTGTCGAGCCTCCCATGGCCGTGCCGTCATATTTGACGTGAAGGTCATTGCCCGTCAGCCGGGACATGCGCGGGAGAAAGAGAAACGGAGTGTGCCCGGTGTAGTCGAGAAGGGTGCGGTTGCTCATGGATTTCTCCCGGTCAGGCGGAATGCGGCACGGGCGGGGGAACGACGTTGCCCGACTCGTCCACCACGACCTTGTGCGCCTTGTTGTAGAGATAGGTCAGCGCCTTGGCGGCGAGGATGCGTTCCCTGACGTCGTCCGCAAGACCGCTGCCGTCGAGCCGTTCACGGACGGCGGCCGGATCGGATTTCATGTTCCGTGCCATGCGCTCGATTTCCGACTGCATGTCCTGTTCGGAAACACGGATGTGTTCACGTTCCGCAAGAGCCAGAAGGAAGACGTGTGAACGGGCCTGCTCACGGGCATTCCGATGCATGTCGTCTTCCATGGCCCTGAGCTGTTCTTCGATCTGGGCATCCGAGCAGCGGGCACGCTTCAGGGCCTGACGGGCATTCTGCAGGAACTCTTCAAAAAATCTGCGCTCAGGATAAGACGGTATTTCGAAGTCGAGTCCCTCAAGCACCTTCTTCAGAAGACGACGCTCGCCATCCTTCTGTATGGCGGCCAGTTCGTTGCTCATGGACTTTGCCATGATGCTTATCTCAAGAGCCTTGACCGAATCAAATCCCAGTTCTGCGGCAAAGGCGGCATCGATATCGGGAAGCGTTTCCCGGAATATGGCCTGCAGATGAAGCTCGATGCTCAGCATGCTGCCGCGCATGCCGACGTACGGATAGTCTTCGGGACAGACGAGCGTCACGGTTCTGACTTCACCGGGAAACATTTCCATGATCGCGTTCTGTATGTCCGGCAGGAGCGGGCCGCCCTGTCGCAGCAGAACGGTTTTTTTCCGTGTCTGAAAGCCGGGTGCCGGACAGCTCCCGCAGCTGCCGTTCATGTCGATGACGGCGATTTCTCCGAAGACCGGGCGTCGGCGTTCCCTGACTTCGCTTCGTCTGGCCAGGCTGTGACGGAGATCCTCCGCCATGCGTCTTGCGCTGCGGCCGTCCATGTCCGGAGCCGGCACGTCGATGCTCAGGGCATCCAGTCTTTCCGGCAGGGGAATGTCGGGAAGCGTTTCAAAGCGTACGACAAAATCGTACGGTTTGCCTGCTTCGGGAAGTTCTTCCGACATCGTCAGAGGGCTGACGGGAACGAGATGTTCCCGTTCCAGTATGCCGGGAACGAAGGACTTCTGCGCGGATGCCCGCATCTGCTCCGGATCGGCGTTCCGGACAGACAGAGTGTTCGTTTCCTCTCCGGAGAGATGGACGGACAGTTCGCAGACGATTCCCTTGCGCGAGACGGTATGGTTCATGCCGGATCCTCAGTCGTGTTCGATGGTTTCCTGCTGATGGGCCAGCGCCCTCAGAAGGTCGATGATGTCCGCTTCCGGAATGGTCTCCTCCACGTGCAGCGACCAGTACATGCCGTTTATTTCCAGAAGCGGCACCCGGTGTATCACGCCCATTCTGTTCAGCAGCGGAGGCTCGGACATGATGGTGATATGTCCCTCAACCGAAAGCTTTTTCATGGCGCTGCGGAGATTTCTTTCTATATCTGAAATCCGGGTGGCGTCGCGATCCCAGATGGTGATGTCCATGACGCCTCCTCCTAGCAGTACTTGGAAAGAAAGGCGGTTGCCTGAAGCGCGGCAATGGTGCCGTCGGACATGGCCGTCGTGATCTGGCGATACTTCTTGGCCGTGACGTCGCCTGCGGCGAAAACGCCCTTGATGTTGGTCTCCATGTCCGCGTTGACTTTGATGTAGCCGTGGTCAAGTTCGAGCACGCCGTCGAAGAGGGCCGTGTTGGGGCTTTGTCCGATGAAGCAGAAGATGCCGTCGATTTCTTCCGTGTATTCTTCTCCGGTGTCCTTGTTCAGCAGATGCACGAGGCCCCGTCCGTCGGGAAGAGGGTCAACGGCCGTGATGTCGGTGGAGACGGAAACGACGATTTTTCCCGTGGCTCGGGCCTGATCCTGCGTGGATGCCGCGGCGATGCAGTTCGGAAACGTTTCCACGATGTGTATGGAACGGATTCCCAGGTTCAGCAGATACAGGGATTCATCGAAGCCGCTGTTGCCGCCGCCCATGACAAGAATGTCCTTGCCCTTGTAAGGCGTGCCGTCGCATACCGAGCAGTAGTGAATCTTGTCGAAGGTCGTCTTCACGGGGAACGGACGCGGCTGCCGTCCCGTGCACACGATGACGGCCCCGGCCTCGTATTCCTCTCCCATGGACGTATAGACCAGCTTGCGCTCTCCGATGAAATCGATGCGTTCCACCTCATCCACTTCCTCGATGGCCACGTTCAGCGAGGCAACGTGTTCACGACATCTGGCCATGAGGTCCATGCCGTGGATGGAAGGATAGGACGGGACATTTTCCACGGTGTTGGTCCAGTTGACCAGACCTCCGCAGATGTTCTTCTCCAGAATGCAGACGGAAAGATTGGCACGAGCCGCGTAGATGGCAGCCGTCATTCCGCAGATTCCGCCGCCGATGATGAGCAGGTCGTACGATTTCATAGGTATTCCTTATGAGGCTGTTGCCTGTGACCGGAAGACGGACTCAGGCATTCTTGTAGAAGGCGATGGTTTCCTTGGGATTCATGATGCCGGTGAAGCGTGTCCGGATTTCGCCGCCTTTGACCACGACCAGGGTGGGCACACGTTCCACGCCTGCGGCAGCCATGAGATCCGCGTGTTCTTCGGAGTCCACGGCGGCAAGATCCATGGGAATCTGTGCGCCTGCCTTGTCGAGCACGGTGCCCATGATCTTGCAGTGGGGACAGAGCTTCTTGAAGAAGATGATGATGCCTTCGTGATTTTTGATGAAGTCGTCGTAGGAGGCAGAATCCAGAGTCGTGAGATTCTCAATGCTCATGATGTATTCCTTGCGGCGGCGGCAGGGGCCCTGCCGCCGGAAAAAGAGTCAGGGATCAGGACGCGCGCAGTTCGGACATGAACAGACGAAGCTGATCGAACATTTCTTTGGCCTTTTCAGGGTACTGGGAAATGACGTTGTTGAGCTGGAACATGTCCTTGGTACGGTCGTACAGAGCGTCGTCTTCGGGGACGGACGTGGTGGAACCGGGCGTGCAGGTCCACTGGGCGGCGCCGTCAAGGGAGGCGTTCTTCTTGTATTCGTCCTGCACCTTGTTCACGGTCTTGCCGGCGGCGGCATCGGCCAGTCTCTTGGCTTCCTGAGCCTTGGCCTTTTCCTCGAACATGCCCTTGCCGCCCACGGCGCGCAGGTGATCGCTGTTCACGGATGCGGCATAGAAGTCGCGTGCCATGGTGTCGGAGTTGTCGCTGGGAATCCAGTGGATGTAGGACCATTCGTCGGTGAACATGGCCCAGGAGTAGGGGTAGTAGCCGGATATGGCAAAATCGCGGACCTTTTCCACTTCGCCGCGGGCGATGGGAAGAAGGGATTTGCCCTGCATGTCGGGATGCACGCCGATGCCGAGCCAGTCGCAGACGGTGGGAGCGACGTCGCAGCTCTGGACGAAGGCCTTGGAACGCTGATTGGGAGCAATGCCGGGGCCGCGCATGATCATCACGATGTGGGCAAGCTCCTCATACGGCCAGGGGCGGACCTTGCGGATGAGGTTATGTCCGTGTTCGCCCATGCCGAGAGGTTCGCCGTGGTCGGTCACGACCATGACGAGGGTGTTTTCCTCAAGTCCGAGTTCGCGCACCCTGCGCATGAGGCGTCCGAACTGCCTGTCGCACAGCGTGATGAGTTCGGCATAGCACATGCGGATGTGATGCATTTCCTCTTCCGTGTAGGTGGACTTGCCGTCCTTCTCGACGACGTCGGCCACGGGAAGAATGATTTCCTTGCCGGTATAGTCCGGATCATAGGGGCACTTGAGGTCGGGATCGTACACCGACGGCGGATCCCAGGGTTCATGCGGATCAAAGGAATCCACCCACAGGAAGAAGCTGTGCTTGCGGTCGACCTTTTCCAGATAGTCGATGGCGGCGGTCATGGTGCGGGTGACGTAGCGGTCTTCCTCGCCGTAGCCGAATTCACGCATGCGCAGATAGTTGGCCCATTCGTTTCTGGTGGCGATGTACGCGGCTTCGCCCCAGCGTTCCGAATAGACTTCCTTTGCCTGATCGGTGCCGAAGTCGTCGGGATCGAAGTGGATGAGAGGATCTTCCCCGTAGAAGTAGTCGTCGGCTTCATGGCCGTGCGTGAAGTACACCTTGTCGAAACCGCGGGTATATCCGAACTTGGGCAGACGGTACATGGGGCAGTCGAAGATGAGCGCGGTGTCGATGGGACGTCCCCAGCACAGGTCTGCGATGGTGGTGTCGTCGGAGGAGAGGGCCACCCAGCCGGCGAAGGGCAGCGTGTAGCGTCCGGTATGCATGGCGCGGCGGCAGGGAACCGTGGGAAGACCTTCGCAGTAGGCGTTTTCGAAGACGATGCCTTCCTTGGCGAAGTAGTCTATGTTGGGCGTTTTGATCCAGTCGTTGCCGTAACAGCCGAGATAGTTGTACTGCAGGCTGTCGAACATGACGACGATAGCATTTCTGATCATGTCATCCTCGCGTATCGGTTTAGAGTGTGTTTCTCTGAATATGTTCTCTTTCCGGAGATCATTTGGCGGAAAGGGCGGCCTCGTATTTGGCGAAGGTGTTCTTGGTCTGCTCGTAGATGGCTTCACCGTTGGTCAGCTTGCCTTCAATTTCCGTCATCCAGGCCGCCTTCATCTCGTCCTCGATGAGGTGCTTCCATTCCATGCGTTCGGCGGGGTCCAGATAGTTGACCTTGATGCCGTTGGCCACCATGACGTCGAAGTCTTCCTTTTCACCGGCGTCGAGAGCGGCGCCGAGAGCCTTGGTCATGACTTCGCCGGTGGTTTCCTCTATGATCTGCTTGATGTCGTCGGGCAGGGATTCCCAGCGATCCTTGTTCATGGCGAAGAAGCAGGGCATGGTGACGATGGAGCTCATGAGAAGATAATGGCAGGCTTCGTCGACCTTGAAGGAACGGGTGGGCGGAATGGGATAGATGACGCCGTCCGCCATGTTGCGGCTCAGAGCCATGTACAGGTCGGGACCGGGCTGCATGATGGCTTCCACGCCGAGTCCCTTGGCCACGATGGCGGTATCCTTGCCGGCGCCTGCGAAGCGGAGTCCCTTCATGTCGCTGAGCGTCTTGATTTCCTTGTTGCAGGTGAAGACCTGAAGCGGAGAGGTGCCGTGCATGGCCAGCAGTTTGACGTCCTTGAATTCCTCCTTCATTTCCGGAACGGTGTTGACCAGTTCCCACAGGGCATTGGAGGCGACGGAAGCATTGGTGGCGGCCATGGGCAGCTTGCCTGCGGCGGTCGTGGCGGGAAAGACGCCGGGGAAGCGCGTCAGATAATGGTCGGCGAAGTCTATCTGATCCTTGAGCAGACCGTTCCAGAGTTCGCCGTCGGGAATGATGGTATTGGGATTGTACAGCTGGATGATGACGCGGCCGTTGGTACGCTTCTTGATCTCTTCAATCCAGGGCTTGTACACTTTCTGGACGACGACATGGCGGTCCATGTACTGCGTGGCCATCTTCATGCGTATGGGACGTGCCGCATAGCTGGTCGACGGGGCAAGCACCATGCAGGCAAGAGCGAATATTCCAGCAGTGAGAAAAAGCTTTTTCATGAGATTCTCCATGTAAGAGGGTTGATGAGACGCCAGACTCTTATAGGACACCTGTTCACAGCTTACAGAAGCATGCTGGGAAGATAGAGAGCAAGACCGGGGAATATGGTCAGAAGCAGTATGCACAGCAGCATGCAGGCAACAAAGATGATGATGTAGCGGAAGATGGAGGCCATCGGCGCGCTGTTCGGCATGCCGGCGATGGCGAACACGACCAGACCCATGGGAGGGGTGATCTGTCCCATTTCCATGAGGATGACCGTTATCACGCCGAACCATATGGGATCGAAACCGAGGGCCTGTACCGTGGGATACAGCGCGGGCAGGGTAAGCAGGATCATGGGAATGACGTTCAGCATGCAGCCGAGAGCGATGTACAGAATGACGATCAGAAGAAAGACCAGCCATTTGTTGGTCGTTGCCGCAAGCACGGCATCGGCGAGTTCGAAGGGAATCTGGGAGGCGGCGAAGAAGTAGCCGAGCATGCCCACGCCGATGAGAATGAGGAACAGCTTCGTGGTCATGGAGACCGTGCTGTAAAGGGCGCTGAGAAAGCCGTTTCTGGTAAGCCGGCGGGAGACGAGCGCATACACGAAGGTGCCGAAGGCTCCGACGGCGCCGCCTTCGTTCGGGCTGAAGAAGCCGAAGAGAATGCCGCCGAGCACAAGAACAACCAGTCCCAGCATGGGAATGACGCCCTTCAGGGAACGGATCTTCTCCGACATGGGATACTCGGGACCGCGCGGCGCAAGTTCGGGATGCCGGGTCGCTATGATGTACAGGGCCGTGCAGAACAGCGTCGCGAGAAGGATGCCGGGAACGACGCCGGCAAGGAACAGTCTGCCGAGGCTTTCTTCCGTGATGATGGCGTAGAAGATGAAGCCCACGCTCGGGGGAATGAGAATGCCCAGAGTGCCGCCGGCGGCCAGGCACGCACAGGAAAGTCCCATGTTGTAGTTGCTTTTCTTCATTTCCGGCAGAGCCACGGAGGACATGGTCATGGCCGTGGCGAGAGAATCGCCGCAGATGGCCGCAAAGCCCGCGCAGCCGGTGACGCTGGCGATGGCCAGACCGCCGGGCTTGTGTCCCAGCCATTTGGACGCGGCGTTGAACAGATCGGTGGAAATGCCGGCCTGCAGGGCCAGCTCACCCATCAGAATGAACAGCGGAACGACGCCGAGCGTGAAGGACATCACGGAGCCGGGAACGCCCATGCCCAGCATATGCAGGGGCGTCAGATGGTTTTCCTCGATGATCATCAGGCCGAGCAGACCGATGATGGCCATGGCGTAGCCTATGGGCATGCGCATGAACAGAAGAAGGATCAGACAGATAAAAAGGATGCCTCCGGTCAGAAGATATTCCCAGGCAAGGGGCGTGTCCTGAAGCAGCCAGGGCAGGGCGCAGATGATCGGAGGGAGAATGATCGCCGTGACGAGAGCGATGTAGTGTCTGTTTTCGACGCAGGCAATGACGGCTTTGCCGAAGCAGTAAATGAGAGAGAGCAGCAGAAGCAGGGCGCCTGCCGACGCGGCGAAGAAGAACGGAGCCGTGGGCAGATAGATTTCGGGAGTGAATTCTCCGCCGGCCATTTTTTCCATGGCGGAGACGAAGATTTTCTGGAAGATGCAGGCCACGAGAACGGCGCACAGTTCCCAGTGAAAGACGTACAGTCCCCGCTGCAGTGAGGCGGGCAGAAAGCCGTAGACAAGATCGACGTCGATATGTCTTTGCTCTATCTGAGGTTTTGAGAGAGAGAAGAAAACAAGAAGCAGCAGAAGGAGTTCTTCGACTTCAATGATGCCATGAATACTTCCCCCGATGGTCCAGCGCATGATGACGTCGCAGACAATGGGAAGCACCATGAGAACCAGACAGACGGCAGAAAGCATAAACGATTTTTCTGCCGTCCATTCTATAAAGGAACAGTAGCGTTTCCATAAGCTCATAGCCATTCGTCCTCCGGATGTTTGGGGCCCTTTGCCATTTTTTAAGCAAGAGATGTGCCACAAAATAATAAGTCTTTTTATATTATCGTGTTATATATAATTTTTTCCAATTGTCGCTTGTCTTTTCGATGAAAAAAGGTAAAATATATTCTTACTTTTAGTAAAATAATTTTACTATACGGGGGACGCATGAAACTTCCGGCTTCGCTCTCATCCAGCAGTGCACTGTTTCTTCTTCTGCTTCAGAAGGCCGGGGGACTGTGCCCGGCAGAGGCGCTGACGGCCTTTCTGGGAACGACCAGTGATATTCCGTTCATTTTGAATGAGTGTCTGAGTGCCGGACTGATCCGGACGGATGAGAAAAATACGATTTATCTCGTTGAAGACATTGATGAAGAATATATACTTGATACGTTTTCCTTCTATTCAAGGAACTATTCTTCCATCAGTCTTTCTTTCTGCATGATTTCATTCATCAACAAAGATTATTTGTCCTTTCTTCAGTCGTCGCTTAAAATAATAAATACATACTATTTGAAAAGTAATATAGACATACTTCTTATATGCTATGACATCATAGCAAAGATGATATTGAAAATAAGAATAATAAAAGGTAAAAGATCAGATTATATCGATTTCATATCAATTGTAAAAAGTATACAGAAATATGCGACGCTTGTATTTCTGAATTCAAAATATATTTTTCATGTATTTTATAAAATAAGATCGTATGCCTATTATATAGGAGACATGAGAACGATATACTATGTTGATCTTTCCATGGGTGCATTCAATATAATACGCAGAGATCATAAAAAAAGTCTGAAGAATCATACCTTCATGAAGAAAGGTGTGGACGGCATCTTCTCCATAGGAGACAACGATATTATTCTTCAGTCTGCGGATCTCATTTCACTTTTTTATCTGATAAATGGGGAGTATTTCAAGAATCTCGCCTTCCACAGCAGCATCATTCACAAGTTTTCCAGTTCTCAGTCCGACAGAAGCATCATGCTCAGGGTCAGCTTTTTTTCTGCGCTTGGAGCCATAAGCATTGGACGATACCGCAAGGCGAAGGTCATCATTTTAAGCGTGCTTCCCTGGCTGAAGAATGCCACCATTTTTGAAAACAAGCTTATCTATTCCATCCTCGGACATATTTATACGCTGATGAAGGACTATACCGCCGCAGATGAGGTTTTTCTGAAAATCTATCACATGCACAGCTACAAGACCTCGTTTGCGCACAGACTTTTTTCAGAATATTTCATATACTTTATGTACAGAAAAGGAATTGATTCCCTTGACAGAAGCCACATGGAAATACTTGATGCTCTCATACGTTCAAAAAAGATAGGATATACGTACATATTTATTCCTGGGTATTTTGAATTTTTTACATCTTCTGTAATGAGAAAGCTTCTTAATATAGATATTTATAATATAATTGACAGATTGAAGGAAGGAATGTTGTCTCCTTTTCCTCTTGTTCAGGCTCTTAATATGAGAATATACGGGTATTATCTTTATTATGATATGAAAATTAAGGATGAAGCTGAGTCTTTCATATTAAAAAGTATAGATATATGCAAGAATCTTCATGCCCATATAGAGTATACGAAAGGTTGTCTTCTGATGGCGGATATTTGTCAGGCCAGGGGACAGCAGGATCTCATGATGAGCTATATCAACAAGTCCTGGCAGCACTACATTCGCTTTCAGCAGCCGGACTGGCCGGAGAAATATCGTGGACTGGCATCATCAGGCCGCGTCAGCGAGACGCTTACTTCAGTAAGTTGTCGTAATTTCTTTATCAATCTCAGACATCAGAATTTCTTCGGACATGATCAGAGCTTTTGCGTGAAAGTTCTCCGTGCGTTTCTTCTGGCGTTTTCTCTGGAAAAGGGACTTTTCGTTCATTTCAGGAAAGATGGAACGCACGTCATGGATGCCTGCGAATCCATGGATAAGGATTATCTTTTTTCTTCCACGTTTAAATACAGCCATGAGCTGATCAATGCCGTATCTGAAAAGAAGCTTGTCATCATTTCCGATCCGGATGAAGTCGATGACAGGAAGGAAAATGAACTTACGGACATAGACGTTCATCTTTTCTTTCCTTTTGACGTTGAGGACAATGTCTATCTTCTTTATGCCAGCGGGATCATAAGAAGCATGCATATTTCCGCACTGTCGCAGGAGTTCTTTGAAATACTTCGATCCTACCTCATCACGGAATGCATTGATTTGAAGCGGCAGGAAGCGCATACGGTAAAGAAAAAGACCGTTGATACGAAAAGCGATGAGAATCAGAACAACATATACCGTTCGCCGGAGATGAAAAAACTGATTCTTCAGGCGGACAGAATCGCGTCCAAGGACACGACGGTGCTGCTTCTGGGGGAATCCGGCGTGGGCAAGGAAGTGCTGGCCCGGAGGATACATCAGCAGAGCGGAAGGAGCGGAGCCTTTGTGGGCGTGAATATTGCCAGCACTCCGCAGGAGCTTTTTGAAAGCGAGTTCTACGGCCATGAGAAAGGCAGTTTTACCGGAGCCAACTATCAGAAGAAGGGACTCTTCGAGCTGGCTGACCATGGAACGCTGTTCATCGATGAAGTGGGCGACATTCCCATGGCGCTTCAGATCAAGCTTCTGAGGGTGCTGCAGGAACGGCAGTTCATGCGCGTCGGTGGAACGAAGCTGATTCATTCCGATTTCCGGCTTGTGGCGGCGACCAACAGAAATCTTCTGGAAAAGGTGCAGAACGGTACGTTCCGGGAGGATCTTTATTATCGGCTCCACGTCATTCCCATTCACATTCCGCCCCTGCGGGAGCGTCCCGAGGACATACGTGCGCTGGCGCAGTTTTTTCTTGAGCAGTTTTCCAGACAGTACGATATGGAAGTGCGACCATTTCCCCGTCCTCTCTGGGACAGGATGCTTTCCTATGAGTGGCCGGGCAACGTAAGACAGCTCAAGAATTTCGTGGAGCGCTACTGCCTGTACATGGACAGTGATCTGGCGTCGTCGACGTCCATAAGTTCCTTCCATCAGGATCATCATTCGGAAAGCGATGATGTATTTTCCCGTGACATGACCATACGGGAACTGAACGATGCCTATTTTGAGTATATGTTTAAAAAGAAAAAAGGGGTCATCAGCGGAAAGGACAGCGTCATATCCGTGCTGGGCATAAGCAAGCCGACGGCGCACGCATGGATGAACAGACTGCATCTTCGGGACAAGTACACCGTCAAGCTGGTGAATGATGACGAAGGCGCATGATCTCTGAAGTCTGAGTCCGGAGCAGGCGGGAATGGCTTTCAGCCATGAGAAAGGCTCCCGTGCATCGTCGTGCGGGAGCCTTTGACAGGGAAGATGTCCGGAAGTCGGGGGAAGCTTCAGCGCAGGGTGGGATCGAGTCTGTCACGCAGCCAGTCGCCGAGAATGCAGGCGGAGAGCGTTACGCAGAAGATGACGGCTCCGGGCGCGACGGATATCCACCATGCGTTGATGAGATAGTTGCGGCCTTCGCCGAGCATGGCGCCCAGACTGGTGAGCGGGGGCTGTATGCCCAGACCGAGAAAGCTGAGGGAGGATTCCAGCAGTACGGTGCTTGGGAAGTTGAGCGTAAACTGCACGATGAGCACGCCGATGATGTTGGGGAGAATGTGCTTGAAGTAGATTCTCAAGGGGGATGCCCCCATGACGCGGACGGCGTTCACGTAGCCGCGGGCCGAGGCCGACCGCGCCAGCCCTCGGGTGAAACGGGCGAAGCGCTCCCAGCCGTTCAGGCCCATGACGGCGATGAACAGGCCGAGGCTGTTGCCGAGAAAGGCCAGAATGGCCAGAGCAATGAGCACGAAGGGCATGGATGCCTGAAAGTCAATGAGCATCATGATGAACTCGTCGACCCAGCCTTTCTTGTGTGCGGCCAGAAAGCCGAGCGTGGTGCCGAGGGTGCAGGAAATGAGCGTTCCGGCAAAGGCAACGAGCAGACTGATGCGTATGGCGTAGAGAAGACGGGAGAGAATGTCCCGGCCCAGAAAGTCCGTGCCCAGCAGGCCGGACTTTCCTCCCAGCCAGACGGGAGGACTGAGCCGTGCCGCCAGATCCTGGGCGGCGTATCCGGCAGGAGCCAGCTGTTCGGCAAAGAGACCGCAGAGAAAAAGTACGGCAAGGAAGACTGCGCCCGCAACGACGAGCAGCGGGTAGCGGACGGGCGGTTTGCAGTGAAAGTCCTCATCTTCGGAGAGGTCGGGTTCCGGATTCATGCCGCAGTGTTTTTTGGAGAAAACTGAGGCATCGCTGCGGGGAGTCGTCATTGCGGTAGCGGCCGATTCAGAAGCGTTGTTCATGGAAGCGTCCTTATGACGGGTCAGTTGGTGGTCCGTTCGGAGCGGATGCGGGGGTCAAGCCAGCCGTAGGCCGTATCCACCAGCAGGTTGCAGAGTATCATGCTGGCCGAGATGATGAGAACGATGGTCTGCACCACGGCAAGATCGCGGTAGTTCACGGCTTGTACGAGAAGTCTGCCTACGCCGGGCCAGGCAAAGACGGTTTCCGTGACCAGTGCGCCGCCGATGACGGCGCCGAGCTGAAGGCCGAGAATGGTGATGACCGGAATGGCGGCGTTGGGCAGAACGTGTCCGAAAATGAGGCCGGACGTGGAAAGTCCTTTGGCCTTTGCGGCGGTGACGAAGGGTTGCCCCAGAACATCGAGCACGGCGGTGCG
>USNI01000010.1 GCA_900555975.1 uncultured Desulfovibrio sp.
CAGAGTGCTTGAGGTGTTGCTTGAATATATTCTGAAGGGCGCCCGTTCCGCCGTGCGTCTGGTGGCTTCCGCTCTGGCGGCGGCTTACCTCATCAACCTGGGTACCGGCAGCCAGATGCTGGCCGTCATCGTTCCCGGACGAGCCTTTCTCGAGTCCTTCAAAAAGGCCGACATCAATCCTCTGGTCCTTTCCCGCACCTGTGAGGATGCAGGGACCATCGGCTGTCCTCTGGTGCCGTGGAGCGTGCATGCCTTCTATATCGCCGGCGTCCTCGGAGTGAGCGCCTACGATTTTGTTCCCTATGCTTTCTTCAACTGGTTTGTTCCCATCTTTTCCCTGCTGTGTGCCGTGACCGGTTTCGGTATCTGGAAACTTGACGGCACACCTGTACGGAAGTTCGGGAAAGGATAGGAGGAAGCGGAGTTCGTGTCAGAGGTTTCTCGGTCCGGGGTTGCCCGGCTTTGAAACGTGAGAAAACGCGCCGGATATGGTCATCCGGCGCGTTTTCTCATTCTGATGCTTCGTGTCTTTTTGTCTACCACCAGGAAACAGGGTATCGACGCAGGCGTGTCATGTTGTTGACGACAAGGGCTATGAGCAGCATGAGACAGGCCCCGGCAAGGCAGGGCACAAGAACGTACCAGTAGCCGAGCTGCCGGATGCCTTCTCCGCCGGTTACGGCGATGAGCGCCGTGGCGCCTCCGGGGGGATGCAGGGTCTTGGTCAGCAGCATGAGTGCTATGGCCGTGGACACGGCAAGACAGGCGGTAAGCCAGGGAATGTCGGGAAAAAGCAGACCGATGCTGACGCCGGTGAAGGCGGAGATCCCATGACCGCCCAGCAGATTGCGGGGCTGGGCCAGCGGACTCTGCACGGCACCGAACACCAGCACGGCCGAGGCTCCGAAGGAGCCTATGAGCAGAGGGAAGCCGGTGCTTCTTGTCACGACGCGCTCAAGCAGGGCAATGAGAGCTATGGCCAGGGAACTGCCGAACCAGGAAAGGGCGATGTCTTTCCAGTCGGCGTGCAGAATCGCCTGCGTGCAGCCGGCGGTCTTTTGAAGAATATGTCCCATGATGTTCCTTTCCGGTCGTCGGAAGACGACCTGCGTTTTTCATTCCGTGGACCATAGAAAAGAACGTGGAAAAAAACTGTGCTCAGGGGCACATCGGGACCGTTCGTATCGGATGTTCACCATTGCAGGTGAAAGGGGAGACGCATCGCGGCGGATCCTCTATTGCGTGGGGCGCTGATAGAACAGTCCGGCCAGTTCCTGCGTCTTCACCGTGTTGATGAAGGAATGGGGATCAACTTCCCGGATGGCATGGACGACCTTTTTGCTTTCGTCGCTGGAGACGACGGAGTAGACGAGGCTGCGCTCATTCAGATGAAAGGAGCCTTCCCCTTTGAGAATGGTGGCTCCGTGTCTGGAGGTTGCGTAAATGACTTCGCAGACTTTGTGTGGGTTGTCTGTGACGATGAAAAGGGTTTTTTTCTGATATCGTTTGTAGAGCGTCTGTACGACCTGTGTGGTGGTGTACTGGAAAATGATGGAGTAGAGAGCCTTGTCCCAGCCGAAGGAAAAACCGGCAATGAGCAGGATGATGACGTTGAAGTAGAGTATGATGTTCCAGGAGTCTATGCCTTTTTTCCGGGAAAGATAGATGGCGATGAAGTCTGTTCCTCCGCTTGTGGTGTCCATGCGCAGGCAGAGACTGATGGAAAAGCCGTTGATGATGCCGCCGAAAATGCTGATGAGAAGCGTGTCGGAGGTGATGATGTAGGCAGGGATGAGGTCTGCCAGAACGCCGGTGATGACGATCATCAGGCAGGAGTAGAGCGTGAACTTTTTGCCGATGTAGTGGAACCCGATATAGATGGGAATCATGTTCAGCAGAAAGTTCACCGCGGCAAAGGAGAGATGAAGTCCGAGGAATCGCTCCGAAAGACGCTGAATGAGAATGGTGAGACCGGTAGCTCCTCCGGGATAAAGTCCCCCGGTCTGCACGAAGGTATTGATGTTGAGAGCCATGATCACTGAGGCAAGGCATACAGCAAGAATGATCTTGATGTCGTTTTTCCAGCTGAACTGCATGGGAAACCCCTGAGAAAAGATAAAGGAAGATACGTTTTCTTTACGGGTTCCTGTAAAAATAGCAAGAGGCTCCTTCAGGAGCCTCCTGCAGGAGCGTACGGCGAGTCGCTTCAGATGTGTGCACGCTCCCACTTGAGAAGCAGGGCCGAGTGAAGGATGACGGCCACTGAACCGGCGTTATGGACCAGCGCGCCTGTGACGGGATTGAGAAGCCCGAGAGCAGCCAGAATGATGGCGGTAAAGTTCAGCATTAGGGAGAAGGTCAGGTTGAAGCGTATGGCCTGCATCATGCGTCTGGACAGACGGAAGGCATGAGGCACTTCGCCTATGCCGTCACGAACGAGCACGAGATCGGCGGCGTCGACGGCTATATCGCTGCCCATGCCGCCCATGGCCATGCCCACATGCGCCTTCTTCAGAGCTGGCGCGTCGTTGATGCCGTCGCCGATCATGCATACATGATCATGTTCGTCCATGAAACGCATTTTGTCCTCGGGCATGCATCCCGCATGGACGATATCAATGCCGAGCACACCTGCGATATGTCGTGCCGCATTCCTGTGATCGCCCGTGAGCAGAACGGGAGTAATGCCGGCATGCTTCAGAGCCTGCACGGTTTTTGCAGCATCCGGACGGGGAGTGTCGGCGAGGGCGATGAATCCTGCCGAGCGACCGTCCGATGCAATCCAGATGACGGTGCAGCCTTCTTCCAGAAAGGAACCGGCCTGAAGCAGGGCATGATCGGAGGGCGAGGCCCCTTCCGAGGCAAGAAAGGCGGCGCTTCCGACCAGAATGTCGCGGCCTTCCACCAGCGCATGAATGCCTCTGCCGGGGATCATGTGGAAGTCGCCGACGTCGGGCAGGGAGTGCTGTCTTTCGGCTGCAAAGCCCTGTACCACGGCCTTGCCGAGAGGATGTTCCGAACGCTGTTCCGCACCGGCTGCCAGACGGTACAGTTCGGAGGATGACAGCGAGCAGACACTTTGCACAGCGACAACTTTCGGTGTTCCTTCCGTGAGTGTCCCCGTCTTGTCAAAGGCGCACAATGATACGTCGGCAAGGCGTTCCAGAGCGTCGCCTTCGCGTACCAGAATGCCGTGTCTCGTCAGATTGCCGATGGCCGCTACAATGGCCGTGGGCGTGGCCAGTACCAGTGAGCAGGGGCAGAAAACCACGAGAATGGTGACGGCGCGTATGATTTCTCCCGTCGCGAACCATGTGACCATGGCGGCACCGAAGGCGCCTGCCACGATCCACGTGGCCCAGCGGTCGGCCAGACGTACGATTTTAGCCTTGCCGGCATCCGCCGAGCGGACAAGACGTATCATGCGTTGAATGGCGCTGTCTTCTCCGTTTTTGTCGGCCTGCATGTCGAAGGTTCCGTAGCGGTTCACCGTTCCGCTGTAGACCTGATCTCCTTCTGACTTGTCCACGGGAAGCGATTCGCCGGTGAGAGCCGCCTGATCCACGGAACTTTGTCCGCAGACGATGACGCCGTCCGCCGGGACGGTCTCACCGGGCAGGACGCGGATGAGATCGCCCTGTCTGACGTCGTCCGCAGAGACCAGGATTTCTCTGTCGTCCCTGAGAATGCGGGCCGTCTGAGGCGAGAGACGTACCAGTTTTTCGATGCCGGCGCGGGCACGGGCCGTGGTGGCTTCTTCAAGAAGAGCTCCGAGCTGCATGATGAAGGCAACTTCGCCCGCGGCAAAGTATTCTCCAATGATGACGGAAGCTGTAAGCGCAGTAGCCACCAGCACGTCGGCCTTGATGTCGAATGCCGTCACCAGTTCGGATGATGGGAACGCCGCAGAGCAGAATGGCCACCCATGACGGATCGACGGGGAAGAAGTCCGGAACCAGTACGCTGAGCAGCAGGGAAAGTCCGGAAAGAAGGAGACAGAGAATGTCGTTTCTGAAATCTCGCCAGAGCGAACGAATGTCGTTTTTGGTCATGATGGCCCCCATATCGGTGATGATGGAAAATACCTATAGGGGTATACGTTTGTCAAGAAAAAAAAAGAAAACCGGCCGGGTGCGACGGCCGGTCCGGAAGTATTGCAGAGCGTCAGTTCATGTTGGCGAAGCGCTCCACGGCCTTGGTGAAACTGGCTATGGTCTGGTCGGCGTCGCCGTGTTCGATGCCGTCCCGGACGCAGTGTCGTATGTGTCCTTCAAGGACGACCTGCCCCGCCTTGTGCAGGGCGGACTTGGCGGCGTTGATCTGGGCGAGGATATCCTCGCAGGGGATATCCTCGTCTATCATGCGGTCGATGGCCTGAACCTGACCGATGATTTTTTTCAGTCTGCGGTGCAGGTTTTCGGCGTCCATGCATTGTCTCACAGCTGTACCTCACGGGTTTGCGGTATGGGCGGAAGTGCATTGTATGTTGGTGAGAGGTATTCTTTCATGACGGCAGCTCCAGAGAGACCACGGTTTCCACGTGCGGCGTCTGGGGGAAAAGATCCACGGGCTGCACGGCGCGGATGCAGTAGGCTGGCGCGAGCATGGCAAGATCGCGCGCCAGTGTGGCGGGATTGCAGGACACCAGCACAAGGCGCGGCGGACGGTGATCGAGAATGGCCCTGACGGTTTTTCCATCCATGCCTGCGCGCGGCGGATCGGTGACGAGAAGATCCGGTATTCCCTGTCGGCGGAAGCTGCGTTCAAGATGGGCGGCATCGCCGCATTCGAAGCGGAATGTTGTGCTTGCGTCGCTCTGTCCGGCGTTGCGGCTGGCCAGTTCCACAGCCTGGGGCACGCTTTCGAGACCGAATACGCGGGAAAAATGAGGGGCCATGGTCAGGGCAAGACCGCCGACGCCGCAGTAGATGTCCCAGCATTCCCGACCGGAAAGGCCTTCCTGAGAGGGAAAGAGCTGAACGGCAAGATCGGCGGCCGCATTGTACAGCAGCTCTGCCGCGCGGCTGTTCACCTGGAAGAAGGAGTTGTGATCGAGCGTAAAGGTCACGTCCCGCCCCTGCAGACGCAGCGTTTCGGAAAGCTCCGTTTCGCCCATGAAAAGAAGAGTTTGTTCCCCATAGGCGACGTCGGCGGGGTTTGTACGTGTGCTGTGCACAAATCCGGTTACTCCGAGGGGAGCGTTCAGGAGGTCCTGTCCGAGTTTCTTCAGCGTGGAGGATTCCTGAGGGGAAGGCAGCGTGCTGAGTTCGACAAGACAGCCTCCGTCACGGGGTTCCCGTATGACGAGAAATCTCAGTATGTCGTTCTGGCGCACGGCGCTGCTGAAGGCGATTCCGCGCGGGGCCCTTTTCTGCGGCGCGTGTTCCGGAACTGCGGCATGCAGATTGTATTTTCCGCACAGTTCCCGCACGGTGGCAAGAACGGCCATGGTTCGAGCGGTCTGGAGTCTGCATGAGGTCACTTCGGTCACGGAGCGGGAGGCACGGGATCGCAGACCGAGCAGCGTTTCCCCGTGTTCTCCCCGGCCGAAGGCGAATTCCATTTTGTTTCTGTAGCTCCATTCCGCGTTCTCGCCGCAGCTGAGGACGGGGCGCACGATTTCATCCGGAAGATGCAGTCTGCCTATGCGGAGAAGAGCGTCCTGTACGAGCTTTTTTTTCCATGCAAGCTGTCCGCGGTAGGGCAGGCACTGCCAAGGACAGCCTCCGCACTCTTCGGCATGCGGGCAGGGGGCGGGACGCTCTTCGGGCGAGCGCCTGAGAATCTTGATGAGTTCGGCTTCGGCCATGCGTTTCTTGATGCCCGTGAGCCGTACAAGAACGTGCTCGCCGGGAAGACCGCCTCTGACGAAGACGGTCATGCCGTCACTGCTGCGGCCGACGGTTCTGCCGTCAGGGGAAAGCCCGTGCAGATCAAGTTCCAGAGCGTCGTTCCTGTCGTATGTCATGCGTTGTCTCCTGTGTGCTGTCGGAGTATCATAGCAGGGGAGGCGGGGAAAGGCAAAAGTGCCTTGCCGGCTTTTCCGCAGAAAGCAGAACCGGTAGGGAGTCGGCCTTGTTCATTCTTTCCGGCCCCGGAGCGGAAACAAGCGGCTTTTGCGTGCGGATCGCCTTGACTTTTTACCGTGCTTGGGGAAAACTCTACACTGATTCCGGAACATTCTCCGGAAGGGCCGTCCAGACTTTTCGAGGAGCACAGTATGGGAGAGTTCATCACCACCCTCGTCACCAGCGCCATGCATTCCACACCTCAGGGGTTCGTGGGCGTGGGCTGCATTTTCATCTATTTCATCGTTATGATCTGCGCCATCATCTATCGCGTGAAGCGCGGTGAACACGTTCATTGATCGCTGCCGTTTATGACGGAAAAAGGCGCCTCATTCCCAAAGGGATGGGGCGCCTTTTTCGTACCTGAAGGAAGTCGCTCTGAACGCAGCCTCTGCCTGCGCCTCGGAGAAGAAGAGATCACTGCGGGGTGCAGGGATGGCTGCGGAGGGCAAATCGCGCCGTTCCTTCAGCCAGAATCTTGTCGAATTCCTCCATGTTGTTTTCCGCTACGTCCCGCAGCGCCAGCAGCAGCGGGATGGCGGTGCTCAGCCAGAATCTGCCGGAAACCTTGCCGGACGATGCGCCTCCGTGGGCATAGGCCTCCACGTAGGGGCGGGCGGCATTGCTCTGTTCCTCGCCGGTCTTTTCAAGAAAGATGCGGTGTACGTCCATGACCAGTTCATGGGAACTGTAGGGGAAGGGAATGTCGGCAAAGGCCGTTTTCATGTCTTCCCAGAGATAGGGGTCGCCGCGAAGGCCCCAGTTCGGGGGCTGTATATTGAACATTTCGGAAAGATAACGGGTGTCGGACATAGTTCCTCCAGAAAATGGAATCCGATGCGGTGCCTCATATTGGCGGTAAGCGGGGCAAAAGTCAAAGCCTCTATGGCGGAAGAAGAATCATGTTTCGTTCTGTCGGAAGCATTCATCGAACCGAGCCTTGTCGACCGGAGCCGGAATTTTTTCGAACAGGAGGAGATCACTGAAAAAAACGCCCCGATCGAAACATCCGACCGGGGCGCCTGAGTGTTCAGAGACAGAGATTACTTGCTGCGGCAGTCTCTGTACTGTTCATAGTAGTGGGTATGGAGCAGCTCGTGAGCCTTGTGGCTGTTGGGAGCGCCGAGGAAGTCACGGTACAGTGCCTGAATTTCGGGATTGTCATGACTTCTGCGTACGGGCAGATTGCGGTCGTTCCGGTACAGGGCCTCGATGCGCAGACGGGGCGTTTCGGGATCGAGGTTGATGGGCTGACCGCCGCCGTTGATGCAGCCGCCGGGGCATGCCATGATTTCGATGAAGTTCCAGCCGCGCGGATTTCCCTCTCGGATCATGTCGCAGACCCTGCGGGCGTTTGCCAGTCCGTGCACCACGGCAACCTTGAGTTTGAGAGCGCCGTTGAAGTCCACTTCGGCCTCGCGGATGCCTTCCATGCCGCGCACGGCTTCCAGTTCGATGGGCTCCATTTCTTCGCCGGTGATGACCTTGTAGGCGGTACGCATGGCGGCTTCCATCACGCCGCCGGTGGCGCCGAAGATGGTGCCTGCGCCGGAACCGGCGCCCATGACGGGATCGAAGTCTTCTTCAGGCAGAGCGAAGAAGCTGATGTTGGCTTCCTTGATCATTTGAGCCAGTTCCGCCGTGGTGAGCACGATGTCGGTATCGGCAAAGCCGCTGGCGGAGAGTTCGCGGCGTTTGGCCTCGAACTTCTTGGCGGTGCAGGGCATGATGGAAACGGACACGATCTTGGAGGGATCGATGCCCTGCTTCTGCGCATAGTAGGTCTTGAGCATGGCGCCGAACATGGACTGCGGGCTCTTGGCCGTGGACAGGTGCGGCAGCAGATCGGGGTAGTACAGCTCGATGAAGTTGATCCAGCCGGGCGAGCAGCTGGTGATCATGGGAAGCTGACCGCCGTTCTTCACGCGGCTGATGAGTTCATGGCCTTCTTCCATGATGGTGAGGTCGGCGGACCAGTTGGTGTCGAACACTCTGTCGAAGCCGAGACGGCGCAGAGCGCTGACCATCTGCCCTGTGGCGATGTCACCGGGCTTGCCGCCGAAGGGTTCGCTGATGGCCACGCGCACGGAGGGTGCGGTCTGCACCATGACGATCTTGTCGGGATCGCGCAGTGCCTGCCAGGCGCGGTCGATGTCGCTTTTCATCGTAATGGCGCCGGTGGGACAGACCTTGCGGCACTGACCGCAGAAGGTGCAGGACACTTCTCCGAGACCGAGGTTGAAGGCAGGCGTCACGCGTGCGTTGAGTCCGCGATAGGCGAAGGAGTAGATGCTCACGCCCTGCACTTCGGCGCACATGCGCACGCAGCGGCCGCAGAGAATGCACTTTGCCGGATCGCGCACGATGCAGGGGTTGCTTTCGTCCTTTTCCATTTCAGGACGGTTGTATTCGTAGCGCACGCGACGGATGCCCAGGTTGTTGGCCACGCGCTGCAGTTCGCAGTTGCCGGAACGCGAGCAGGCCAGGCAGTCGGCCGGATGGTTGGCGAGCAGCAGCTCGACGATGTTCTTGCGCGCTTCGAGCACTTCGGGATCGTTGGTGAACACTTCCATGCCTTCGCTCACCTTGGTGATGCAGGCGGGCAGGAAGGAGCGGGCTTTCGTCACCTTGCACACGCAGACGCGGCAGGAGCCTTCGGGACGCAGAAGCGGATGATGACAGAGGGTGGGAACGTTGATGCCGACAAGTTTGGCGGCTTCCAGGATGGTGGCGTCCGCGGGTGCGGTCACTTTCTGGCCGTCTATGGTCAGAGTAACGGTATCACTCATGATGATTCTCCTCGATAGTCGGGCTTACACGCGGCTGATGGCGCCGTGCTTGCACTTGTCCATGCAGGTGCCGCACTTGATGCACTTGTTGGGATTGATCAGGTGGGGTTCGCGCACCTTGCCGGTGATGGCCCCCACGGGGCAGTTGCGTGCGCAGAGCGTGCAGCCTTTGCACTTTTCAGGATCGATCCTGTACTGCAGCAGTTTGGTGCAGACGCCGGCAGGACACTTCTTGTCGTGAATATGGGCCTCATATTCCGAGCGGAAGAAACGCAGCGTGGAGAGTACGGGATTGGGAGCCGTCTGACCGAGGGCGCAGAGTGATGACGTACGCATGGTGTGTGCCAGTCTTTCGAGTTCCTCGATGTCGCCGTCACGGCCTTCGCCGCCGCAGATGCGTTCCAGAATTTCAAGCATGCGCTTGCTGCCTTCACGGCAGGGAGTACATTTGCCGCAGCTTTCGGCCTGGGTGAAGGTAAGGAAGAAGCGGGCGAGATCCACCATGCAGGTGTCTTCGTCCACGACGACCAGACCGCCGGATCCCATCATGGCGCCGGCGGCGGTGAGGGAATCATAATCGACGGGATTGTCGAGCATGGAGGCAGGCAGACAGGCGCCGGAAGGACCGCCTATCTGGACGGCCTTGAACTTCTTTTCATTCTTGATGCCGGCACAGATGTCGAAAATGATGTGGCGCATGGAAACTCCCATGGGAATTTCCACAAGACCGGTATTGCGGACCTTGCCGGTAACGGCAAAGATCTTGGTTCCCGGGGACTTTTCCGTGCCGTCCTGACGGAAGGCGGCCGCGCCTTCCGTGATGATGCGGGCTATGTTGGCAAAGGTTTCCACGTTGTTGAGCACCGTGGGTTTCTCCCAGAGGCCCTGCTTTGCGGGGAAGGGAGGACGTACGCGGGGCATGCCTCTCTTGCCTTCGATGGAGCGCATGAGGGCGGTTTCTTCGCCGCACACGAAGGCTCCGGCGCCCTGCTTGATCTTCAGATGGAAGCTGAAGTCTGTGCCGAGAATGTTGTCGCCGATGAGGCCGAGGGCCTCAGCTTCGGCAAGCGCGATGCCGAGACGCTTGATGGCAAGCGGATATTCGGCGCGCACGTACACATACCCTTCGGTCGCGCCCGTGGCCCATGCACCGATGAGCATGCCTTCGATGACGGCATTGGGATCGCCTTCAAGGACGGATCTGTCCATGAACGCGCCCGGATCGCCCTCGTCGGCGTTGCAGAGCATGTATTTGGGTTCGGCCTTTTCGGAGGCCATGAACTTCCACTTGAGTCCGGTGGGGAAGCCCGCGCCGCCGCGTCCGCGCAGACCTGAGGCATAGACTTCTTCAAGGGTGGCCTCACGTCCCATGGAGAGAGCCTTGGCTATGCCCTGATAGCCGCCGTTCGCGATATATTCAAAAATATTTTCCGGATCGATACGACCGCAGTTGCGCAGCACGAGACGCTTCTGCAGATTGTAGAAGAGCATGTCCCTGTAGCTGTGACGGGGCGTTTTGCCGGTACGTCCCTGATAATGCAGTCTTTCCACGGTTCTGCCTTCGAGAACGGTGGTACGGATGAGTTCTTCTGCATCTTCGGACTGAACGCGTACATAGAAGATGCCGCCGGGATAGAAAATGACGAGAGGTCCGAGTTCGCAGAAGCCGTGACAGCCTGTGACCACGATGCTCACCCGGTCGTGCAGGCCGTTATTGTCTATGGCGGTCTGCAGCGCGTCACGGATGTTCATGCTGCCGGAGGAGGTGCATCCCGTGCCTCCGCAGATGAGGATCTGGTATTTGTCTTCGTGACCGGTACGCTCATAGTGCCGGAGATTGAGGAGAGGTCCGGCTTCTTCCCGGAGTCTGTCGAGTTCGTCAACGGAGGCGAGGCGTTTGAGTTCAAGCATGTCGTCCACTCCTTTATGCCAGGTAGCTGTCGAGAATACCGGGAATGTCGTCGGGGGTCAGGCGGCCGTGCGTGTGCTCGTTGACCATCATGACCGGGGCCAGACCGCAGGCGCCGAGGCAGGCCACGGTTTCCAGAGTGAAGTTCAGATCCTTGGTCGTTTCGCCGGGCTTGATGTCGAGATGATGACTCACCGCCTCCAGAATGCCTGCGCCGCCGCGGACATGGCAGGCGGTACCCTGACAGACGCGGACGATGTTCTTCCCGCGGGGATTGAGATGAAACTGGGCATAGAAGGTGACCACGCCGAAAACTTCCGCAACGGGAACTCGCAGTTCCGAAGCGATGGTTTCGAGAACCTCCTGCGGCAGATAGCCGTAAACATCCTGAGCCTGCTGCAGAACGGGAATGAGCGCGCCCTTCGGGTTCTGCCGGTAGGGTTTCAGAATGTCCATGAGCGGAGCAAGGTCAATGGGGTTGGCCGTGCAGTTGCAAGACATGTTGGTATCCTCCTGGTACGATCCTGGATCTTGCGTGCCGTCATGACACGCCTGGTACATCCTTGAGTCCCGTGCGGGACGATTTTCAGTGCAGAAGACTCCCCCCCCGCATCGGAACTGCCGGTGCAGGTGTGCAGAAAAGCCGTGGCTTTCTGCGGTGATGTCTTCTGTACTGAAGAGCCGGAGCGCCGTCCGTACGGCAGCGGCTCAGTGTTTTTCCCCGTCGGGGGAAACGGCCGGACTGTCGGCAATGCCGGCCGTTCTGAGAATGGTTCCTTCCTCTTCCCATGCCCGGCGCAGGAAGGACCTGGCCTTGCTTCTGTCCATCAGCACGGGAGAAACGGAATAATTTTCCAGAGCCTTGAGGTAGGTGTCGCTTGTCGCGGCCTTTTCAAAGGCCCGGCAGAGGCGTTCCATGACGTCTTCCGGCACGCCGGCAGGCGCAAGCAGAATGAAGGAGGAGTCTCCCTGTCCGGGATCGGAGAATCCCTTGTCGGAAAGCGACGGAACGTCGGGCAGAGAGGGAATGCCGGAGCCGGCAAGAATCATGAGCGGATGAAGCTGTCCTTTTTTCACGCGGGGGAGCGCTCCGCTTGCTGCGGCATCCACATGGCCTCCGAGCAGCGCGGCCTCCGCTTCGCCCGGACCGCCGAAAGGTACGAAGCGCCATTTCAGCGAAGGGTCGTTGGCCGCCATGATGGCAAGGGCTATATGCGAAGGGGTGCCAAGTCCGGGAACGCCTATGCGCATTTCTCCGTTTCTTTGGCGCGTCGCATCGAGAAAGGCGTCCATGTCCTTCCACGGTGCGTCAGGACGCGTCACAAGCACGGGAGAGGCCTGTCCGAAGATAAGCAGCGGTTCCACGTCCTCCAGCGGACGGTAGGGAGCCTTGTTGCGCTGCGGAATGAAGATGAGAGCATTGGTTACGCACGCGGCAAGCTGTGTGCCGTCGGCCTTTGCCTCGGCCAGTCTTGCCACGGCGGTCATCCCGCCGGCGCTTGGGGTGTTCTGAACGATGATGCTGACGCCGAGTTCCTTTTCCGCTTCTCCGGCCAGAACCCGCGCGGCGCTGTCAAGCGCACCGCCCGGACTGAAAGCAATGGAAAGCCGCATGGTTTCGTTCGCAGCAAAGGCATGCGGCGCGGTGAGCAGCGATGCCAGACAAAGACAGATCGTGAGACGGAATACGTGTAGATTTTGCCATTTCATAGCGGATATCTCTACAGGTAAAACCAAAATGGGCAAGCATAAAAAAATTTTTCACATAAGCAGATTTTAATTGTCATTATAACATATTGTAATATAATGACAATTTTAATATGTTATTCATTGATTGTTCAATCAGTTTCATCATGCTTACAGGAACAGGCGGAAAAAAGGAGATCGCGGAACTACCATGTGGAAAGAAGCACTTGCATGAGATGGATTTCCAGCCTGGGACCGAGCGCAAAGGCAAGGACGAGAGGTGCAGGCGAGCAGTCGTGTCTTTTGAGAAACAGCGACAGCAGACCGAAGAAGACACACTGAACGGGACCGGACAGGCCGTCTGCGCCGACATAGGAGCCGACCATGCAGAGAACGACTATGACGGGCCAGAGCATCCGGAAGGGAACACCGGCAAGCTTTGCCCAGAAGCCAGCAAGCCCCAGACCGAGGAAAAGCAGCAGAATGTTTCCGAGCAGCAGACAGAAGATCAGTCCCCAGTAGAAGGCAGGCTGCTCGGATGGGAGCATGGGACCGGGGACGACTCCGACGATGGTGAGGGCGCCGAGCAGGGCGGCCATGATGGGATTGGTGGGCAGTCCGAGCAGAAGCAGGGGGGCGAACGAGGACATGGCCGCGGCGTTGTTGGATGCTTCCGGACCCGCAAGTCCTTCCCATGCGCCTCTGCCGAACTGTTCGGGATGACGGCTGAG
>USNI01000011.1 GCA_900555975.1 uncultured Desulfovibrio sp.
CGATACGCATGTTCGAAGGGGAGCAGGCGCTTGCCGCCGCGCCCTTCCTGCTGCTGGCCCGCGACGACATGCAGGCCGGACGCATGGCCAAGGCCGGATGCGACGAATCCCTGCTGCTGCCCGTGGTGCGCAGGGATCTGCGCGCTCTGACGCGCTGGCTGATCTCGCCCTCCGGTCCCAGACCCGTGCTCAGTTCGCAGCGCATCACGCTTGCCGCCGTGCTTGCCGGAGCGCATTCGGGAACGGCCCGCATGCAGTCCAAGGCCGCGCGCCGCGCCGCGGCGCAGGAGAGTGCGGAAACGGCTGCAGTCCGTGCGGACGAAGCGTCCGGAGCGCCGGAGCAGACGGAAGGAAACGCGCTGTCCCTGCAGGCGGACGCGTCCGCGGATGCCGGAAAAAAGGAACGCGGCTGGCTCTCTTCCCTGTTCCGTCCGCATGAGAAGACCGGCAGACCCCTGGAGGTCGCGCAGACGGAACCCCGGATCGCGGAAGGGGAGCGCGGACAGAGCATTCCGTCCGGCCCCGGAACGGCGCCGGAAGAGACCGCTTCCTCCGAGGTCGTGGAGCTTCTTTCGGAACAGGTTCTCGTGGAAGAGAGCGGCGTTCAGGAACTGACGCAGGACAGAATCGTGTCCGGCGATGGGGAGCATGCCGGGGATGAAAACGGGCAGGAGCCTCTGGAGCTGGATGCCTCGTTCATCCATGAGGAGGAGACCGTCGTTCTGCAGGCGGAGCGGTCGTCTTCGGAAGAAGCTGCGCCTTCGGAGGAAGAGCCGCCGTCAGGGGAATCTTCAGAGGGATCGGCCCTTGCTGCTTCCGACGGCGGGGACGACGAAGAGATGGAACTGCCGCTCGGCAGAATGACGGACGGCGTGAACGGCATTGCCGAGGCATTGATCCGCGGCGACGTGCCGGCCATACGGCGTGGTGCGCGGGAACTTTCCGCCATTGCCGACCGCTACGGCATGCATACGCTGGCCGATATGGCACGCTGCTTCCGCGCCGCGTGGGAGGAAGGAGACGTTGAGGCCGCGGCACAGATCGTGGAAGAAATGCGCTCTGAGATCGCCAGACTGTAACCTGCGTGGAAAAATACGTTTTTTTCCGTGGACGAAAGCTTGCAAGTTCGGCTGAAAGAACGTATGTTAAAGTCATGTTTAGGCGGCATTCCGCCTCGGACAAAGAAACACAGGAGGCAATATGCCAAAGCTGCAGAAGATTATTTGTGCGCTGGATCTTTCCGAGCACAGCAAGACAGTGGCTGAATACGCCTGCATGCTTGCCAAGGCCACGAACGCCAGCATCGTCGCTGTGTATGCGGCCCCTACGCTGACGCAGTACACGGGTTTCCATGTCCCGCCGAACACCATCGACAGCTTTGTCGGCGAGATCGTTTCCGGCGCGGAAAAGGCCATGGCTCAGTTTGTCTCTGAAAACTTCGAAGGCGTGGAAACCAAGGCCGAGGTCGTGGTCGGCTACGCCGCCGAGGAAATCCTTGAAATCGCCGCCAAGGAAGACGCGGACATGATCGTCATGGGTACGCACGGACGCAAGGGCATCGACCGGATTCTGTTCGGTTCCGTGGCCGAGCGCGTCGTGAAGAACTCTCATCTGCCCGTCCTCACCATCCGTCCTTCCGACAACTATACCGGCGGCGCGATGTACAAGGACTGATGCTTCCTTTCTGATGTGATCTGAAGCGGGGCTTTCCTTTTACGGCATTGTCCGGGGAGGAAAGCCCCTTTTGTTTGTCAATGTTCTCTTCAAGGTATGCCCCATGAGTCTTCCCTTCACCTCGTTCTGTGACGTCCGTCCCGAAGTGGCGGCCTTCGAATCCTACGAACCCGGTCTCAGCATTGCGGAAATCGCCGAACGCTATGGTCTTTCCCGCGTCATCAAGATGGCCAGCAACGAAAATCCGCTCGGCGTGTCGCCCCGTGTGCGCGACGTCATCGCTTCCTGCGCCTCCGAGGCGTTCCGTTATCCCCAGTCCGGCAATCCGAGGCTGGTGAAGGCTCTGGCTTCCCATTACGGCGTTGATGCCGGACGCATCTTCGTGGGCAACGGTTCCGACGAGGTCATTGATCTTCTCTTCCGCGTGCGCGCCGTGCCCGGCGTGCACAATGCCGTGGTCTTCCGTCCCTGCTTCGGACTCTATCCCACGCAGGCGCGCATGGCGGGCGTGGAACTGCGTCAGGCGCCGCTTCGTCCGGATTTTTCCTTCGACTTCGACGGACTCCTGAAGCTCGTGGATGAGAATCCCCCGCTCGTCATCGTGACGTCGCCGGACAATCCCTCGGGACGCCTCGCCTCTCCGGACGATCTGGAGGCTCTGGCTCGCGCGCTGCCTCCGGCCTGTCTGCTGGTCGTGGACGAAGCCTACATCGAGTTCGCAGGACCGGAACATTCCGTGCTTTCCCGTCTGGACCGTCTTCCCAACGTGGCCGTCATGCGCACCTTCTCCAAGGTGTACGGACTGGCCGGACTGCGCATAGGATATGCGATCCTGCCTGCGCCCATTGCCGACTACATGTGGCGCGTGCGTCTGCCTTTTTCCCTCAACATTCTGGCGGAAGAGGCCGCGATTGCGGCCCTTGCCGACGGACAGTTCCGCGAGCGCACCGTGGAGCTTGTGCGGCGCGGAAGGGCGAAGCTGACGGAAGAGCTGCGGAACATGGGCTGCGAGGTGTCGCCAAGCATGTCGAATTTCGTCATGTTCCGTCTGCCGGAAGGCACGGTGGACGCCGCGACCCTGCACGGCGAACTGCTGAAGCGTGGCATCATCATCCGTGCGCTCGGCAGCTATCATCTGCCGGACAGACTGCGCGTGAGCGTGGGCACCGATGAGGAGAACGAGCTGTTCCTCCGCAACACGAGAGACATTCTGGGAGTCTGAGATGGCCGGCGTTTCCTTCGGAGTAATCACCATGGACGGTCCGGCGGGGGTGGGCAAGAGCACGCTGGCGCGCCGCCTGGCCGCGGAACTCGGCATTGCCTATCTGGACACGGGCGCCATGTACCGCACGCTGGGACTGCGTCTCGGTGCGGAGGCCGCGGACATGGACGAGGCGCATCTGCGCGCCGCCTGCCGGAAATACCGTTTTTCGCTGGAGGCCGGAAGGCCGGGACAGGCGCCCGTGCTGTGCTGCAACGGCGAGCCTCTGGGACCGGAGATCCGCACGGAGAGGGCCGGACGGCTGGCGTCGCTGGTGGCGCGTCTGCCGGTGCTGCGCGAGGAGCTGCAGCGTGCGCAGCGTGAGCTTGGCGCGGAATGTTCTCTTGTGGCCGAGGGCCGCGACATGGGAACGCGCGTCTTTCCTTCGGCCCGGCACAAGTTCTTTCTCGACGCGCGTCCCGACGTGCGCGCGACCCGCCGCTATCTGGAACTGGAGTCCCGCGGGACGCTGAACGGTGCCACGCTCGAGCAGATACGGCGCGGCATCGAGGAGCGCGACGCCCAGGATCGCGGCAGGGCCGTGGATCCGCTGCGTCCCGCCGCGGACGCCGTCATCGTGGACACGTCCGATCTGGATCTTGACGGCGTGATGCGGGTGCTCCTTGATGCGGTGAGAAGCCGCGGGGGCGCGGAGAAGGAAGAGCGTTTCGTGTCTGCGCGGGCGGAAATGAGGGTGCCGGGCGGCATGCAGCGCGTCTGCGACGCGGATCTTCTTCTTGCCGAGGCCCGCGACAGGGCGCTTGATGCAGCCCGTGCCGAGGCGGAACGCCGCGGCCGGGAGGCGGCCGTGCACGTCGAGTGTCTCGGCGCGGAGGACGGATTCCATGTCGAAGCCCGTCTGGCGTGCGGGGCCTTTTCCGGACATGTCGCGCTTGCGGCGGTGCAGGGAGCGGTGTCGCGTTTTGCCGAAGCTCTGTCCGGACAATGTGTCGACGTGCGGCTGACGCTGCCGTCGTTCGAAGACTGACGTGCGTCCGTGCGGGCGACGGAAGGAGCAGGGGAGCGATGAACGGACACGCGTCTGACGGGGGAACTGGCATGGCAGGGGAAGTGATCCGCACCGGCGGCAAGATCAATCTTTTTCTCTTCATCACGGGCGTGCGTTCCGACGGCTATCACGAACTGTACAGCCTGTTTCTGCCGCTGCCGGAACCGGTCGACACACTGATCTTTTCTCCTGCCGCGCGGCCCGGCGGCCTTTCTGTCCGCTGCGCGACAGAGGGCATTGATCCCGGCCGCAACACGCTCACCCGCGCCTATGAACTCTATGCCGAAGCCGCAGGATTCGCTCCCGCCGTGGACGTGGAACTGGTGAAGGGCATTCCCCACGGCGCCGGACTCGGAGGCGGCAGCGCCGACGGCGCACAGATGCTGCTCTGGCTTCAGCGTCACGCCCCCGCGCCGCTGTCCGGGGAGAAGCTGACCGCAATCGCCGCCCGGGTCGGCGCCGACGTGCCCTTCTTCCTGCGGCATCGTCCATGCCTTGCGGAAGGCATCGGAGAAAGACTCTCCGAGGTGCCGAGCGGCGTGGAAGGCTGCAGCTGCGTGCTGCTCTGTCCGCCCGTCCGGGTGAACACCGCATGGGCCTATGCGGCGTGGGACAGAGAAAGAGCGTCATTTTCCTTGACAGAGAAAACGAAGGCAGATAAAAATAACCGTTCAAGTTGCCAGTCATTCTATGGCATGAACGATTTTGAGCCTGTGGTCTTCGCAGCCTTTCCTCTGTTGTCGTCCCTGAAAAGGCGGCTTCTGGAGGAGGGAGCCTGGGTCGCGGGCATGAGCGGGAGCGGTTCGGCACTGTTCGGACTTTTTCGCGACTCGGAGCGTGCGGCGCAGGCCGCCTCGGCGCTGAGAAGGGAAAAGGCCGGCGGCGTGTTCGGCCCTTTCGTTTTTTGAGTCGTCATGCCCGACTGGAAGCGGTGGGGTGTCGCCAAGCGGTAAGGCAGCGGGTTTTGGGTCCGCTATTCGCAGGTTCAAGTCCTGCCGCCCCAGCCATTTGTCGTTGTGTTCCGGCCCCGCCAGGCGGCGGCCGTCCCTGTATCTTTGGATACTTTACTCAGGAAGGCATAATCCCATGTACGGCGACCTTAAAATTCTCACGGGTACGGCCAATCCTCAGCTGGCCATGGACATCTGCGATCACCTCGGCTGTTCCCTCACGCCAGCGCTCTGCACCACGTTCAGCGACGGAGAGCTGCGTGTGGAAATCGGCGCCAGCGTCCGCGGACATGACGTGTTCGTCATTCAGTCCACCTGTGCCCCGGCCAACAAGTCCCTTATGGAACTGTGCCTCATCCTCGACGCCCTCAAGCGCGCCAGCGCCGGTCGCATCACCGCCGTCATTCCCTATTTCGGCTATGCCCGTCAGGACCGCAAGGTCAGCCCCCGCGCGCCCATCAGTGCCAAGCTCGTTTCCGATTTTCTCACCGTGGCCGGCGCGCAGCGCATCGTTACGGTGGATCTTCACGCCGGTCAGATCCAGGGCTTCTTCAACTGCCCCGTGGACAACCTGTACGCCCGCCCCGTGCTGCTGAAGAAGCTCAGCGCGCTTTCCGGCGACATCGTCATGGTTTCTCCCGACGCCGGCGGCGTGGAACGTGCCCGTTCCTTCGCCAAGAAGATGGACGCCAGCCTTGCCGTCATCGACAAGCGCCGTGACCGTCCCAATCAGGTCGCCGAAATGCACATCGTCGGCGACGTGGCCGGAAAGACCGCCGTACTCGTGGACGACATGATCGATACCGCGGGCACCATCTGCACGGCCGCCAACATTCTCATGGAAGGCGGCGCCAAGGAAGTCTATGCCTGCGCCACGCATGCCGTGCTCTCCGGTCCCGCCTGCGACAGGCTCAATGATTCCCCGTTCAAGGAAGTCATCGTGACCGACACCATTCCGCTCGGCGAACACGCCGCCCAGTGCGAAAAGCTCCGTGTGGCTTCCGTCGCCGGAGTTCTGGCCAAGAGTATCCGCAATATTCACGACGGTTCTTCTGTTAGCGCCCTGTTCTGATCAGGGCATTGAAGACGATATATCGCGCCGCGCCCCGTTCGACGGGAGACGGCCCATAAGGAGAAAGCATCATGTCCGAACTGAAAACTCTTTCTGTGAAGAAGCGTACCGCTTTCGGCAAAGGCGCCAACCGCCGCCTGCGTACCGAAGATCTGGTGCCCGGCGTGTACTATACCGCCGACGGCCAGAATATCGCCGTTCAGATGGCTGAACTGCCCCTCACCAAGATCTACGAACAGGTCGGCCGCACCAACGTCTTCCAGCTCGAAATCGAAGACGAAAACGGCGCCAAGACCCTGCATCCCGTGTTCGTGTGGGACGCTCAGTACTCCCCTGTGAAGAACACCTTCACCCATGTCGACTTCTTCGGCGTGGACCTCGACAAGGAAATCAAGGTCAAGGTGCAGGTGGAATACGTCGGCACTCCCAAGGGCGTGAAGATGGGCGGCACCATGGAAACCTACCGCGATGAAGTGGTGCTTTCCGCCAAGCCCGCCGATATGCCCCGCAAGGTCAATCTCGATGTTTCCGGTCTGGAAATCAACCAGTCCATCCGTGTCTCCAACATGCCTCTTCCCGAAGGCGTGAAGGCCGTGTACAAGTCCGACTTCACCATGGTCGCCGTCTTCATGGAAGGCGCCGAGGAAGCTCCCGCCGAATAATCGGCGCGTGCCAGTCATGAACTTCCGGGCCGGGACAGTTTTCTGCCCCGGCCTTTTCCATATGGTGAGAACGGCATGATTTCCTCCCTTCCTCCGCAGCCCTCCGTCACGGTTCTCGGCATAGACCCCGGTTCCAACGTCACCGGCTGGGGCATCGTGCGCGAAAGCTCAGGCCGTCTGGAACTTGTGGCCAACGGTGTGCTGCGCGTCAGAGGCGAGTCCTTTTCCGATCGTCTTTCCTTCATCTATCACGGCCTTCACGACATCATCGAAACCTACAGACCCGCTGAAGCCGGCGTTGAACAGGTGTTCACGGCCAAGAACGTTCTGTCCGCCATCAAGCTCGCTCAGGCCAGGGGCGCCGCCGTGGCTGCCTGCGCCTCGTTCCGTCTGCCGGTGCAGGACTATGAGCCGACACTGGTGAAGAAGACGCTTGCAGGAACGGGCCGTGCGGAAAAGGAACAGGTGGCCTTCATGGTGGCAAGGCTTCTGGGCAGAGCGCATATCGACGGTCCTCTGGATACGACCGACGCGCTGGCCATCGCCGTCTGTCATCTGACGCTCCGCCGCTTCCGCCGCCTGGAAAAGATGATCTGACCTTCCCCCGGACAAGGCCGCAGACTGGGCTCGGCAGCCGCCTGACCGCATTCCCCGGCCGGAGAGGCTTCCGCATGCTTGAAGCCACGGATGCCTGCCCGGATCTTTTCTGTTCCGCATGTTCCCGTTCTCTTCCGTCCGGCGTGTCCTGTGGCGGGAAAGACGTGCCGGCGCGTCCGGCGTCCGGAGAAGTCGATCCGCAGGCGGCCTGCCGGGAGAGCTGTGCCGCCGAACGTTTCCTGAAAGAATTCCGGACGCCTCCGGAGAGACGCTCTTCGAGCATGCATGCAGCGCTGAAGGAGGCGTTTCAGCCTCAGCTGCGGCGTCCCGTCCTGCGGAGAGGAAAATTTTTGCACATCCGACGGGAAAAGGCTGCCCCGGAAAAAGGACGCTCCGGACCTGACGAAACAAAATTTTTGATGGACGGGAGGGGTTCTTTCGGCTTCTGCAGGCGTGCCGTCCGCTTTTTTTTGATGGAAAAGGCGGGACAAAGGGGAGAGTGCGGCGTCCGGAACGGAAACATGACGCTGCGACGGGCGGAAATATGTTGCGGCAGAGCCTGTTTCAAAGACAGGACGGCCTTCTCTGACGGCCGGAAGTTCAAAAATTTTTCAAAGGGGTTTTCTCCGGGGCGATCTCCGGGGACGGACTGTTCAAAAAAAAATACGTTTTTTCTGCCTGTTCAGGAACCATTATTGATAGATAAAAATATAACATATTGTTTTTACTTAATAAAAAATAATCAAATCCATGTTGGCACGAAAATTGCATTATCTTTGGTACATTCCTTTGAAATCCCCCATCAACACCTCCTGCCCGTCGGCTTCCCTCTCCGGCGGGCTTTTTTTTGTTCCGTCGGACTTGTCAACCGGAAGAAATGCAGGCAAACTGCGCGCAAACCTTTGGGAGGATATATTATGAGTCTTTGTCCCTGTGGCTCCGGTCTCGAACTGGATGCCTGCTGCGGCCAGTATATTGAAGGAAAGGCCAAGGCTCCCACTGCCGAAGCCCTCATGCGCGCCCGCTACACCGCCCACTGCCTGGGCCGGTATCAGTTCCTTACCGATACCACGCATCCCCAGTTCCGCGAGGACGCCTCCGCAGACGAGATCAAGGAATGGTCGTCGCTCATGACCTGGGAAGGTCTTGACATCATCGAGACCGTGGAAGGCGGCGAACAGGATTCCACCGGCGAAGTGAAGTTCAGCGCTCATTACAGCGTGCAGAACGTTCCTCAGGAACTGCGCGAGGATGCCTTCTTCCGCAAGGAAGGCGACGAGTGGTTCTATGTGGAGGGCAACGTCTACGCCAAGCAGCCCGTGCGTCGCGAGACCCCCAAGATCGGCCGCAATGATCCCTGTCCCTGCGGAAGCGGCAAGAAGTACAAGAAGTGCTGCATGCCCCGCTAGAAGGGGAGAGCAGAGGAGCCTTTGAGCGGACGCTTCGGCAAGGAGCCTTGATGTGCACGGTCGCGGCGTCCGCTGGGCGTTCCCGGGAAGAGGGGCGACCGGATGCGTGAGAAGGGGCTTCTTCCGGAAGCACCTGCGTATGTCCCCGTCATGGAAACTTGACGGGATAAGACTCGGGCGTCGTTTGCGCGGAAAAACACTTGCGTCCCTTCGGAAAAAACTGTACAAGGCTTCTTCGGCGGTTCCCGCGCGCGGACACGATCTCGGCAATGTCCGAAATGTTTTGCGGTCCGGGCAAAAAGAATTGCCGACGGGGCTTGTCATTTCCCCATATTTGTGGCAGGCTCCCTGAACAGAAGGAACGCCATTTCCTTTTTCCTTTTTGTATGTATGTGAGTCTGCGCCTCGCAACGCAGACAATTTCCCACAGTCCCAACATGTCCAAGGAGGACGCGCATGGCTGAAGTTTCTTTCCAGGGAAAGACCTTTGAAGTGGACGAAGACGGCTTCCTGCTTCGCTTCGAAGACTGGTGCCCTGAATGGCTGGAATATGTGAAGGAATCCGAAGGTATTCCTGAACTTACCGCCGATCATCATAAGGTCATTGATTTCCTGCAGGACTACTACAAGAAGAATGGTATCGCCCCCATGGTGCGTATCATGTCCAAGAACACCGGCTACAAGCTGAAGGAAATCTACGAACTGTTCCCCTCCGGCCCCGGCAAGGGCGCCTGCAAGATGGCTGGTCTGCCCAAGCCCACCGGCTGCGTGTAAGCCGTTTCGTGCAAGCGCAGGTCGTCTAGACGACGTTTAGAAAGGCGAAAGAGTTTTCTCTTTCGCCTTTTTCTACTTGCCTGTCAGAAGGCCCTTTGATAGATATAAAAGCATCCGAGTTTGCCATAACATTTTTAAGTTGATGGAGGATTCCATGAAAATGTTTCGTAATGCGCTGGTTGCGGCGGCTCTGGTAATGGGGATTGCCTCTGCTGCTCAGGCCGCCGATCTCGTCCGCAAGGTCGACAGTTTCGACCTGCTGGCCGATCAGTCCGGTTCCATGATGATGCAGGCTCCCGACCTCAAGATGACCAAGGCCGCTGCCGCCAAGCAGGTTCTCGCTGCTGTGAACGAAGCCATTCCGAATCTCGGATACAAGGCTTCCATGCATACCATCGCTCCTGCAGGCAAGGTCGTCGAATACGGCGACTGGGACCGCTCCGCCATGAATGACGGTATCGCTTCCCTGAAGAGCGAAGGCACCGTCTTCGGACACATGACCCCCATGGGTGACGGCTTTGCCGCCAACTCCGGTGATTATGCGACCATGGCCCGTCCTACCGCCGTCGTTCTCGCTTCCGATGGCGCGAACAACACCGGCATTGATCCTGTTGCCGAAGCCGCTGCCATCTATCAGGCGCAGCCCGGCATCTGCTTCCATGTCATTTCCTTTGCCGACACTCCTGAAGGTCAGGCCGTGCTCGACAAGATCGCCGCTCTGAATTCCTGCTCCGTGTCCGTGAAGGGTGCCGACCTCATGGCCGACGAAAACGCCCTGAATCAGTTCGTTGCCGATGTGTTCTACACCACCGGCCCCACCGAGGAAGCCCTCGTGCTCCACGGCGTGAACTTTGCTTTCGATTCCTATGCCCTTGACGACAAGGCCCAGGGCATCCTTGACGAAGCTGCCGCCGTTCTCAGGGAAAAGAACGTGCACGTCACCCTCGAAGGCTGGACCGACTCCATCGGCACCGACGCCTACAACAAGGTACTGTCTCAGAATCGCGCCAACGCTGTTAAGAACTATCTCGTGCAGCAGGGCGTTCCCGCTTCCCAGCTGACCGCCGTCGGCATGGGCAAGTCCTTCAAGTATGACAACGCCACGGAAGAAGGCCGCTACCTGAACCGTCGCGTGGAACTGCTTTTCAACTGATATCCGAATCAATAATTAGGAAGAGAGGCCCGGCGGCGTCGCCGGGCCTCTCTCGATACCGGAGTCTCATTGATGTTTCGCAATTGTTGGATGGGCATGGTCTTCTGCGGTCTTCTTCTTGCTGCACCCTGCAGCTCCTACGCCGTGAATGAATCCAAGATCAAGGCTGATCTGGATACTTTCGCCCATCAGTATGTCAGCAAGGCCAACAAGCGCATGACCGTCAATCGTGCGCGTCCGCAGATCGTCAAGCGCGGTTCCAAGTACGTCGCGACCTTTACGGAAATTGATCTGCAGAGCGTCAGCGCTCAGATGCGCAAGAGCAACAGCAAGCATTTTGATTACGTGGCCACCCTTTGCTACGAGGAACTCACGTTCGAAAGCGAAGGCAAGACCCGTAACGAAGCCGCCAACGGCAAGTTCCGCTGCGTGAAGGTACGCAAGCTTACCGAACTTCCCCGCTATGTGAAGGGAAAGTGGGAGAACTGATCCTTCCCTCCGGAAAAAAGCCCCCGTTTCCACGGGGGCTTTTTGTGTTTAATGGCGCAGAAAGGCGGCACGGACGGCGCATCTTTCCGTCTGACGGACGGACCGGGGAGGGAAGCGGCGAAGACCGGCACGAGGAGTGAGAAGCGCTTTCCGGCATGGGCGTTTGCATGGAGCACATCGTGCCTTAAGTCTCCGGCCTTTTTTCTGTCGCCCTGCAGCCTCGTGTTTCGCCCTGGCTGGAGAAGACGGGCAGAGAGGCTTTTTCCGGATGACTGCCGGCGACGTCGATTTGCATGAAGCTCCGGGGCCGGCTTCAGGGGGGAGGAGAGCAGAAAATCCTGATGGCCCATGTCCCGGAGATCGGTGAACAGCGGCTTCCGTGGTCATGGGAAGGCAGGCTTTTCTTCTTGCCGTGCCTGTCGGGAAGGAGGTCTTCCGAAGCGGCGGATCGTGGGATGCAGGCGTTCCGGACGCAGCGACCTGCGACAAGGCCTTGCAGGGCGCAGGCGTTTTCCGAAAGGACGCCTGAGCGGGGAAGAAGGCTCGTCTTCGGCATCGTCTTCGGCATGCTGCCGCGCGGTGGCGGCATCGAAGGGAAAGCTCGCACGCTGCCGCGTGGCAGGCGGAGAACAAAAGAAAAAGGGCGGCGCACGGGGGGAGCGCCGCCCTGACGATGTCTCAGACCGTCCGGACTCAGGCTTTCTTTTCCGGCAGGAAGGAGGCGAGAATGCCGAGGGCGAGGAAGCCGACGACCACGCTCAGGGAGACCATGGCGGGCAGGTGGATCACGCCGGCCACGTCAAGCAGCATCTTGGCGCCGATGAAGGCCAGAATGGCGATGACGGACTTTTCCAGATGGCGCAGGTAACGCTTGGCGGCGGCGAGCAGGAAGAACATGGACCGCAGGCCGAGGATGGCGAAGATGTTGCTCGTGTACACGATGAAGGGATCGGGCGTGATGGCGAGAACGGCGGGCACGGAGTCGAAGGCGAACATGATGTCGGAGATTTCGATGACCATGAGGCAGAGGAACAGAGGCGTGGCGCGCCAGATGATCTTGCCCACGGGCTTTTCCGCCAGCGTGACGGTGCTGCCTTCCACGTGCTTTTTGGGAGCTTCCACGGCGTGACCGTTGGCGTCGGTGCGGACGAAGAAGTCGTGTCCGTGCAGGTGGGGGTAGACGGGAATGAACTTCTGCGTCCAGCGCACGGCCCAGTGCTGGGAGTAGTCGATGTCCTCATCGTGATCCTTGCCGAGGGCCTGGAACATCTTCCAGGCCGTCCAGAGAACGAAGACGCCGAAGCCGGCCAGGGCGTAGGGTCCGAAGAGCTTGATGAGGGAGCTGCCCGCGGCCACGAAGAGAAGACGCATGACCACGGCGCCGAGAATGCCGTAGAAGAGCACGCGGTGCTGATAGGCGTCCTTGATGCCGAAGGAGGTGAAGATCGCCATCATGACGAAGAGGTTGTCGACGGAGAGGGATTCCTCAAGCAGATAGCCGGCAATGAAGAGCTGCATCTGCGCGGGGCCTTCATTCCAGCCGATGTAGCCGGCGAAGGCGAAGGCGAGGGAAATCCAGATGGCCGACCAGATGGCGGCATTGCGGGCGGTGACGGGCTTGTCGTCGTTATGGGACCGAAGGTCTATCCACATGCAGACGATGATCACCAGTGAGAAGACGCCCACTTCCACAAGAGAGTGTCCGAACATATTGTGTATCCTCCAGAGTTTTCCGTTCTGCCGGAAGAAACAGAAAAGACCTTCCGGCAATACTGTTATTGCCGCAAGGTCTCACTCATCAGACGGGCTGACGACAATGCCAGAAGCGGGCGCTTCATGCTGTTGACATTGCCTAGGATTCTGGATCCCAGTTACTCCCCTTTGCGTTCCTTTGTGATAGTCGAAGTTTCTTCC
>USNI01000012.1 GCA_900555975.1 uncultured Desulfovibrio sp.
GACTGCGCATGACAAGCGTGACGGGATCGCGTGCGTCGATGAGATAGAAGTCTTCATTGACGGCGGCGGCCGTGACGACGCCGGCTTTGCCGCCGACACGTTCCTGCATGGTGATGATCTGGGGAACGATGATCATGTCGGCTCCGGCGGCTCTGGCATGTTCGGCCCATGTGATGAGAGCACTGCGGCGACCGCGTGCGTCTCTTGCCATGTCTCCGCTGATGTCGGCGTCGCTCAGGAAGACGTAGGGATGCTTTGATCCGTCCAGTCTGGCACGGAAAAGTGCGTCCAGCGCATCGAGCGTCTGTTCCGGGATTTTTTTCTGATCTTCGGGAATGAAGCCGGAGAGCAGTTCTGTGGTCTGCGTAGGCTGCGTGAAGGGCGCTATGGCAACCACCAGATCAGGCATGATGAGGCGCTGCTGTTCGGGGGCCTTCTGACAGCCAGCCAGAAGGCAGAGGCTGCACAGGACAAGAAGAAGATGGCGGAAAGGCATCAGTCGAGACTCCCCTTGGTGCTGGGCATACGGTCGTCGCTGCGTCGCACAGCCTGCGCCAGCGCAAGTCCCAGACCCTTGGCGGCGGATTCCAGCAGGTGATGTCCGTTTTTGCCGTACTGGAAGGAAATGTGGAGATTGCACTGTGCGGCCGAGGCGAAAGCCTTGTAGAATTCTCGCCACACGTCTTTTTCCTCGCCGGCCATGACGGGAGGCAGCAGTTCGTCGCCGCGGAATTCAAGCCACGGCCGACCGGACAGATCCACGGTCACATCGGCAAGCGCTTCGTCCATGGGCACTCTGGCCCAGCCGGTACGGGCAATGCCCTTTCTGTCACCCAGCGCGTCGCGCAGCGCTTTGCCGAGACACAGCGCCACGTCTTCCGTGGTGTGGTGCGCATCCACATGCATGTCGCCGGAACAGGTCAGGCGAAGATCGAAGTGCGCCCAGAAGGCAAGGAGCGTCAGCATATGATCGAGCATGCCGAAGCCTGTGGAAATCGTGCTCTGACCCGTACCTTCCAGCACAAGTTCCAGCTTGACCGAGGTCTCGCCCGTTGAGCGGGAAAGGGACGCGGTACGCGGGGGGCAGGACGGCATCATGGTTTTGCCTCCTCCTTGTCCTCGTCCTTTTCGTCATCGTCGTCCTCCTCGTCTTCGTCTACATCGTCGTCCGGATCGGGCTGCGGCTCGGTCTTGTCTTCTTTCTTTTTGTAGGCCATGGCCGAAACGTAGATGCTCACTTCATAGAGCACCAGCATGGGAAGGGCCATCAGGCACTGGGAGAAGACGTCGGGCGGCGTGAGTATGGCGGCGACGATGAAGATGACCAGAATGGCATAGCGGCGGGTGCGGCGCATGAATTCCGGCGTAAGAAGGCCGAATCGCGAAAGAAAATACGCGAACAGCGGCATTTCGAAGACAATGCCGAACGCCAGCAGCAGCTTGAGGGCAAAGCTGAGATATTCTTCCACCGAGATCATGGGGACGATGGTATCGGTCGCAAAGCCCATGAAGAACTGGAAGGCGATGGGGAAGACCAGGAAGAAGCAGAAGGCCGCGCCCGCCAGGAAGAATATTGAGGAACAGAAGGCCAGCGGCAGGATGGCTTTCTTTTCCTCTCGATAGAGTCCGGGCGCAATGAAGGCCCACAGCTGATAGAAGCTGAAAGGACTTGTGCCGAAAAGCGACGCCACGAGAGCTACCTTCATATAGGTGAAGAATGCGCCCTGAGGCGAGGTGTAGATGAGCTTGCTGCCCTCCGGCATGCAGGCCTGAAGCGGCGCGGAAAGGAAACCGTACAAAGGCTCGGAGACGCCGTAGAAGGCCACGAAGCCGAGAATGACGATGATGACGATGCGGAAAAGGCGGCGGCGCAGCTCGTTGAGATGCCCGAGAATGCTCATGGGTTCATCGTCTTCAGCCCCGTCCGGTTCTTCATCCTCGTCGCCGGTTCCGGATTTTTCCGGTGCCTGAAAGGCGGCATAGGCCGGAGTATTCTCATAAGGAGGGACCGGTTCTTTTTCCGCCAGAGCATCCTTGTCCTTCACATCCTCTTCCGGGGCGTCGTCATCCTTCCCGGCAAGGATGTCGAGAGGGCCATGAGGACTGCCGTCGTCGGAAATGTCGTCGGAGGCATCTTCTGCCGGAGCGGAGATGGCGTCTTTGTTTTCCTCTTCGGCAGGAGTCTCTGCCGTGCCGGCAGCGTCGCTTTTTTCTTCGGCCGTACCGGATTCCGGGGATCCCGTCTCCGTTGCGTCGTCTCCGGTCTTTTCCTCATGAAATTCGTGTCCGGAGGCCGCTGCCGAGGCAGCGGCGGCATAATAGGATGCGAGATCAGGCTCCTTTTTCAGGGAGTCGGCATCATGCAGATGTTCCCCCGTTTCGGGGGCGTGCGAATAATCTTTTTCTTCCATGCCGGTAGTCCGTTCAGGCTTTGTTTTCCGTATCCGAAACGGAGCTGCCGGTCGAGCCGGACGTCGTCTGAGCCTTTTCGGCTTCGGCCTTTCTGGCCTTGGCCTTTTCCGCCTGTTCCTCAAAGGCTATTTCCGTATTGAGGGTACGCTGAAATTCTGTGGATACGCGGCGGAATTCGCCCATAGCGCGACCAAGCGTATGGGCGATCTTGGGCAGATTCTTGGGTCCGAGAACAAGAAGCGCCACGACCAGGATGACCAGCAATTCTGTGCTGCCGATGCCAAACATCTATAAAAACTCCTCGCGAGGGTTATCTCTCCGTCAGCATTGGACGGTAGCATATCACTGTTGCGCCTTCAAGTGCATCATGAGCTTCCTTCATGCTTGGAAGCGTGTGCACGACAAGATTTTCGATTTCTTTTTCCATCGTCCGGACAGCCTCCGAAAAAGATGCGGGACACGCGTCCGTTTTCGTCGAAAAGAATGCCTTCCCGTTCGAGGAGCAGCCTCTGTCTGAAGGACGCTTCGTCGGATAATCCGGGGAGAGATCCGTCTTTTCTCACCACTCTGTGCCAGGGAACGTCTTCGGGGCAGGCGTGGAGCGCCCAGCCGACCTGACGTGCCATACGCGGGTTTCCGGCAAGAAAGGCGACCTGTCCGTAGCTGACGACCGCTCCGGAAGGGATCGAACGGACGATGTCGTATACGCGGTCAAAGAAGTTCATGCCGACCACTCCGGTATCGGCCATGACATGCCCGCCTGCGGATCGGATCCGCTGCTTCCGGCAGGGGGCCTGCGCTGCGTTTCTCCGTTTTCTGCCGTCATATGTTTCCTTCATGACGAAGAGAACGGAGCATGATGCAGTCTTCGTCGTGTTCATGAAGAACGGTGAATCCCATGGCGCTGTACAGCGCATATGCCGGATTCTGCTTCTGGACGGAAAGCGAGACGGCATGAAAGCCTTCGCGTTCCAGTCTGCGGAGCACGGCCGTTATCAGCGCCGTGCCTGTTCCCTGCCGGCGGAACGGTGTATGAACGGCCATGGCCAGTTCCGGAATGCGGTCGTCTGCATGACCGAAGCCCCGCATGAGTCTTGTCCAGACAGCTCCGATGACGATGCCGTTCATCACTGCGCACAGGCAGAGGTCTCCTTTTCGCGAGCCGAAGTCCTCGACATAGGCCCGCAGCGCAGGATGTCTGAGAATGTCTCGCGGCACAGGGGAACGCTCGTCTTTCTGAAAGACGGCCTCATAGAGAAAATTTTCCAGAAGCGGATATTCATCCGCTCGCATGTCTCTGATTTCATCGAAGATCATGATGAGCTGCTCTTTTTCTGTCCGTCAGATACGTTTGTTTTCATGAAAGATGCATGCGGCGATGTCCGCGGCTGAGCCCGGAGGACATTCTGCGCCATGCAAGCAGAAAGGCAAGCGAGCTGAGCGTCCAGGTCGCCGGGTAGATCCAGTAGATGGTGGCGATGGTCGGGAAGAGCGTCATGAGCGTGGAGAGCGTTCCCACACGGACGGCACACCAGCAGACAAGGATGACCGACATGGCGAACATGGGCTTTCCCGCGCCCCGGAAGGCTGCCGCCATGCAGTGTGTACAGGCCGGCAGAAAATAGAAGGGAGCGGCGACGCGGGCATAGTCGGCCCCGATGCGTATGACGTCGGCATCGGAGCTGAACAAGGACATGAATGCGTCGCGCCAGACAAGGACGCCGACGCCGATGAGTTCCGCCAGAATCATGGAAAGGATCAGTCCGAACCCTGTGCCGGCGCGGACGCGAAGAGGATGTCGTGCCCCGGTGTTCTGTCCGACGAAGGTGGCGAGCGCGAGGGCCAGGCTCATGACGGGAATGAGACAGAAGCCTTCTATTTTCTGATAGGCGCCGCATCCTGCCATGGCTGCCGCGCCGAACAGATTGATGTGGCTTTGGATGACCACGTTGGAAAGACCGATGACGCAGTTCTGAAGTCCGGAAGGAAATCCGTACGAGGCAAGCGACTTCAGACAGCCTTCATGAAAACGGATGCTGCCGGGAGAAAGACGCCACGGAGATACGCTGCGGCACAGCACCAGGGCGCAGAGCAGAGCACTGAGAAACTGCGAGATGACGGTAGCCGCCGCAGCCGACCATACCCCCCAGTGCAGCAGTGCAATGAAGACGACGTCGAGCACGATGTTGACGACGGAGGACAGTACCAGAAAATACAGCGGATACCTGCTGTTGCCGACGGCCTGGAGAATGCTGGCAAGAGCATTGTATCCCGTGAGTCCGAGGGCGCCGGCAAAGTAGACGCGCAGATACTGCATGGTTTCGGGGAACACGTCGTCGGGGGTGTTCATCCAGTGCAGGATCTGCGGCGTGCACAGGACGCCGAAGACGGTGAGTCCGAGTCCCGCGGCAAGTCCGAAGGCGGCAAGCGTATGGATGGAGCGGCGCATGTTTTGAAGATCGCCGGCACCGAACTGCTGGGAAATGACCACGCCCGCGCCGAGACTGATGCCGTTGATGAACCCCACAAGCAGAAAAATGAGATTGCCGGTTCCGCTTACGGCGGCAAGGGCCTTGTTTCCGAGCAGATTGCCGACAATGAGCGAATCGGCGGCGTTGTAGAGCTGCTGGAAGAAGTTTCCCAGAATCAGGGGCACGGCAAAGAAGGTGATGGCCTTCCAGATGGTTCCCCCTGTCATGTTGTCTGACTGTCTGTGCATGGGGCGGGAAGCAACGTTATGAGGAGACAAGAAAAGCCCCGGAAGCCTTCCGACCTCCGGGGCGATGCGTTTGTTATTCCCACTCGATGGTGCCCGAGGGCTTCGGCGTGAGATCGTAGAGAACGCGGTTGACGCCCTTCACTTCCCGGGTGATGCGGTCCGTGATGTGCTGCAGCAGGGCAAAGGGGACGTCTTCCACGGTGGCGGTCATGGCGTCCACGGTGTTGACGGCACGTATGATCACCGGGTAGGCGAAGGTCCGCCTTCCTTCGGAGACGCCGACGGAGCGGAAGTCCGGCACCACGGTGAAGTACTGCCAGACCCTGCCTTCAAGACCGTTCTTCGCAAACTCCTCGCGCAGAATGGCGTCGGACTCGCGCACGGCTTCAAGCCGGTCGCGGGTGATGGCACCGAGGCAGCGCACGCCGAGGCCGGGGCCGGGGAAGGGCTGGCGGTAGACCATGCCGTCGGGCAGGCCGAGCGTTTTGCCCACCATGCGCACTTCGTCCTTGAACAGGAACTTCAGCGGTTCGACCAGACGGAAGTGCAGATCTTCGGGCAGTCCGCCCACGTTATGGTGCGCCTTGACAGTGCCGCTTTCCAGAATGTCGGGGGAGATGGTGCCCTGGGCCAGGAATTCGATGCCTTCCTGCCTGCGGGCCTCTTCCTCGAACACGCGGATGAACTCGGCGCCGATGATCCTGCGTTTTGTTTCCGGATCACTCACGCCGGCCAGCTTGTCCAGAAAACGGTCCACGGCGTCCACGTAGACGAGGTTGGCCTTCATCTGGTTGCGGAACACGTCAACGACCTGTTCCGGTTCGCCATTGCGCAGCAGACCGTGATTGACGTGCACGCAGACGAGCTGCCGGCCCACGGCCTTGATGAGCAGGGCTGCCACGACGGAGGAATCCACGCCGCCGGAAAGGGCGAGCAGAACCTTTTTGTCACCGATCTGTTCCCTCAGCTCCCTGACCTGTTCATCGATGAAGGTCCGGGCAAGAGCTTCGCTGCTGATGCGTGCCATGGATTCGGGGCGAACATTGCTGGACATCTTGTCTCTCCTCGAAGGTTGGGGACGGCTATGGTCGGATTATTCCCATTCGATGGTGGACGGCGGTTTGGAGGATATGTCGTACACGACGCGGTTGACGCCCTTGACTTCATTGATGATGCGGCCGGAGATTCTGGCCAGAAGGTCGTCGGGCAGACGAGCCCAGTCGGCAGTCATGGCGTCCACGCTTTCCACGATGCGCAGGGCAATGACGTGCTCATAGGTGCGGCCGTCGCCCATGACGCCGACGGTCTTGAGCGGCAGAAGAACGGCAAAACCCTGCCATACCTTGCGGTACCAGCCGGAAGCACGCAGTTCTTCCATGACGATGACGTCGGCCTTGCGCAGAATTTCAAGGCGCGGCTTCGTCACTTCGCCGATGACGCGGATGGCAAGGCCGGGACCGGGGAAGGGATGACGCCACAGAATGGATTCGGGGATGCCGAGTTCCGCGCCCACGGCGCGCACTTCGTCCTTGAACAGCTCGCGCAGGGGTTCGATGAGCTTCATGTTCATCTTTTCCGGCAGGCCGCCCACGTTGTGGTGACTCTTGATGACGGCGCTCGGTCCCTTGTAGGAGACGGATTCGATAACGTCGGGATACAGGGTTCCCTGGGCCAGGAACTTTACGTCGTGGCCGGCGTCCTTGATGGCCTGAGCCTCCTTGTCGAATACGTCGATGAAGGTATGACCGATGATCTTGCGCTTCTTTTCCGGATCATCCACGCCTGCGAGCAGACCGAGGAAGAGATCGGCCGCCTGCACGTACTTGAGGTTCAGATTGAAGTGCTCGCGCAGGTAGCCCACGACTTCCTCGCCTTCGTTCTGACGAAGCACGCCGTTGTCCACGAAGATGCAGTGCAGCTGCTGGCCTATGGCCTTGTTGAGCAGCACGGCCACCACGGTGGAGTCCACGCCGCCGGAAAGAGCGCAGATGACATGACTGTCGCCCACGGTTTCGCGCACCTGCTTCACCACGCGTTCCACGAAGGAACTCATGGACCAGTCGGGGGTGATCTTCGCCACCTTGAACAGGAAATTGCGGATCATCTGGGCGCCGTCCTCGGAGTGATGCACTTCGGGATGGAACTGAAGGGCGTAGATGCGGCGTTCGTCGCAGCTCATGGCCGCCACGTCGAGGGTCGCGGTACGTCCCGTGACGATGAAGCCCGGGGGAGGAGTCTGCACCTTGTCGCCGTGGGACATCCATACGCGGGAAGGCCTGCCTTCGGCGAGGGAGGCAATGCCGTCCCAGAGAGGACAGTCGGCGACCTTTTCGAAGTCGGCGGGACCGTATTCACGTGTTTCGGACTGGGCAAGTTCGCCGCCCAGCTCATGTGCAAGAAGCTGCATGCCGTAGCAGATGCCGAGCACGGGTACGCCGAGTTCCAGAAGCCCTCTGTCGAGACGGGGAGCGTCTTTTTCGCCCACGCTGGCAGGGCCGCCGGAAAGAATGATGGCGTCGGGCCGCATGGCGGCCACGGCTTCGGCGGAGGTGATGCAGGGATGGATTTCAGAGTAGACTCCGGCCTCGCGCACACGACGGGCAATGAGCTGCGTGACCTGGGAGCCGAAGTCGAGAATGATGACTTTGGACATGGGGTTTCCGGAAAGTTGAGGCCCCGTTCCGCCTGCGAAAGGTGGAACAGGGCCGTGTTATTTAGTTTTCAACCTTGTAGTTGGGGGCTTCCTTGGTGATGATCACGTCATGGACGTGGCTTTCACGCAGGCCGGAGGCGGAAATTTCCACCATATGGGCCTTTTCGTACAGCTCGTCCAGCGTGGAGGCACCGAGATAGCCCATGCCGGAACGCAGACCGCCCACCAGCTGGAAAACGGTGTCGGCCACGGGGCCGCGGGCAGGGACGCGTCCCACGATGCCCTCGGGTACCAGCTTCTTGGTGGGGTTCTGGAAATAGCGGTCGGCACTGCCGGCACGCATGGCGTCGATGGATCCCATGCCGCGATAGGTCTTGTAGGCGCGGCCCTGATAAAGAATGGTTTCACCCGGGCTTTCGTTGGTACCGGCGAGCATGCTGCCGATCATGACCGTATGGGCACCGCAGGCAAGAGCCTTCACGATGTCGCCGGAGAACTTGAGACCGCCGTCGGCAATGCAGCAGCGGTCGGCTTCGCGGGCGGCGCGGCTGCCTTCCATGACGGCCGTGACCTGCGGAACACCCACGCCTGCAACCACGCGGGTGGTGCAGATGGAACCGGGGCCGATGCCGACCTTCACGGTGTCGGCGCCGGCCTTGATGAGCGCCTTGGCGCCTTCATAGGTGGCGACGTTGCCTGCGATGAGCTGGCAGTTCGGGAAGGTGGAGCGCAGCATTTCCACGCTGCGCAGAACGTTGGCGGAATGGCCGTGCGCACAGTCGAGCACCAGAACGTCCACGCCGGCGGCGAGCAGTTCGGAGGCGCGGTATTCGCAGTCCTTGCTGATGCTGACGGCGGCACCCACGCGCAGACGGCCCTTGTCGTCCTTGCTGGCGTTGGGGTACTGCTGCACCTTGTCGATGTCCTTCATGGTGATGAGACCGCGCAGCTGGCGGTTCTCATCCACGACGAGCAGCTTTTCGATGCGGTGGGCGTGCAGATGATGCTTGGCTTCCTCAAGGGTGGTGCCCACGGGCACGGTCACGAGGTTTTCACGGGTCATCACTTCACAGACGAGCGTCGTCTGCGGCTCGGTGACGAAGCGGACGTCGCGGTTGGTGAGAATGCCGACAAGGGCGCTGTTCTTCACCACGGGCAGGCCGGAAACACGGAAATCGGACATGAGTTCGAGAGCATGCTGAACCGTGTCGTCGGGGGCGACGGTGACGGGATCGAGAATCATGCCGCTTTCGGACTTCTTGACCTTTTCCACTTCAAGGCGCTGGCGGGCGACATCCATGTTCTTGTGGATGATGCCTATGCCGCCCTGACGGGCCATGGAAATGGCCATTTCGGCTTCCGTTACGGTATCCATGGCGGCAGAGATGAAGGGTACGCCCAGCTTGATGCTGGGGGTCAGCCATGCCGACACATCAACCATGTCCGGCGTGACTTCCGAATACTCGGGAACCAGAAGGACATCATCGAATGTCAATGCCTTGCCAAGCACAGTGGCCATATTTTCCTCCGGGGTTGGATTAAATTCGGAAAAAGATAGGCCAGAATATCTGGGTGCCCTGTGCCTGTCAACCGCAGGAACGGGGAGTTTCCGCGGGAAATGAGGAGGCGTCATGCAGCAAGACCACGACAGGGAAGACGTTTCCCGGTCGTGGTCTTGCAGACGATGGAATCAGAGGGTCAGCAGTGCAGGTTGGAATTCTGACTGGAGTTTCTGGAAATGGTTTCTTCCGCGGCGTCGCATTCATGGTCGCCGTCCGCAGCGTTCATGGCCTTGCGGAGTCTGGCTTCATCCTCGTGGGAAAGCGAGGTCTGAATGATGGTTCCTCCGGTTCCTTCAAGTTCCTGAAGGGCCTTGTCCATGGTGATGCTGCGGAAGAGGATGAACAGCATGGAGCCGCCCGGCTTCAGATTCTTGCCCAGGTTTTTCATGAACTCATCATCAATGCCCACATCGGCCAGAGCACCGGAAACCGCACCTGCGCCCGCGCCGACGGCGGCTCCGAGAAGCGGATTCAGGAAAAGCAGACCGATGAGCAGACCCCAGAAACCGCCGGAAACCGCACCTGCACCGGTGAGGTTGTGGAGCTGGAGCAGCTTTATCTTGCCGTTCGGCTTGCGGACGGCGATGACGGCATCTTCCAGATCAACGAGATATTCCTTCTGCATCTTGAGCAGACGAAGACGTACCTCTTCAGCCTGAAACTCATCGGGATAGGCGACGACAACAAGAGTACTCATGGAACCTCCTTTTTTAGAAAGAATACCATGGTCACAAAGAAAAAGCTATGAGTATTGTGCAGGAATATGAGGTGGATGCAAAGTTATTTTTTACACTAGTAAAGAAATGCGGCTTTGTTTTTTCTTTTGTTTGTCGAGAATCGTTGAGAAAAGGAGCGCGTTCAGCCCAGCCGCAGATGAAGTATGGGAAAAGGCCGCCCCTGAGCGTCCATGGCGCTGCGTCCGGATACGACAAAGCCCATATGGAGGTAGAAGCCGAGGGCCTGCGGGTTCTGCTCGTTGACGTCGACGCAGCGGGCACCTCTCTTCAGAGCGGCATGCAGAAGAAGACTGCCGGCTCCGAATCCGCGGAAGGAGGCATCGACAAAGAGCATCTCCACGCTTTTTCCTTCCATGCCGAGAAAGGCGACGGGCTTTTCATCCTCAAGAGCAATAAAAAGAACGGGAACATGGCGCAGAGCGTTCAGCACGTCGGGCCGAAGCATGATGATGTCCTGTTCGGAAAGAAAGTCGTGCGTGGCCCGCACCGAGGATTCCCAGATGAGCAGCAGAGAGCCGATCAGAGCTTCCGGTCGTGTCCCCGCCTCTTCGATGATCATGCGCTGCCTCCTCTGCCGGCGACGGATCTTCGTCCGTGATCGACGTCCCGCATCATGTCGATGCGGATGGAAAAAGGGCCATGAAGTACGGAAGCGAACAGCGTCTTCATGGCCCGGATGCGGATTATTTCTTTTCTTTCTTGGTGTGGGCAGATCTCAGATGCAGGCGCATGGGAGCGTGTCGTATGCCGAAAATGCGGCGCAGCGAGCGTTCCAGATAGCGTGCATAGGAGGGGGCCACGCGGTCGGCGTCGTTGACGAAGCAGACAAAGGTCGGCGGTTCGCTTTCGGCCTGCGTAAGATAGAAGAATTTGGGACGGACACGGCGCACCACAGGAGCCTGATGGCGGGTAAGCGTCTCTTCCATGGCCCGGTTGAGCAGTCCCGTGGAGACGCGGGTTCCGCATTCGGCGTAGATGCGCTCGGCCAGGGGGATGAGCTTGTTCAGTCCTTCGCCCGTGCGCGCGGACGTGGGCACCAGAGGCACATGATAGCAGAAGCTCAGTTCTTCCTGAAGATTCTTCATGAGCTCGGTGCGGGCCTTTTCGGGAATGAGGTCCATCTTGTTCACGATGATGAGGAAGGGCGTTTTGCGCTCGTCCAGAAGCTCGATGAGTCTCTTGTCCTGTGTGGTGAGGCCTTCGGTGGCATCGAGAAGCAGAAAGGTGACGTCGGCCTTGGTGGTGCTCTTCAGCGAAGAGTTCACGGAAAAGCGTTCCACGGTGTCGGTAATGCGGGAGCGGCGCCGCACGCCTGCGGTATCCACGAAGGTGTAGGTTTTGCCGTTCTTTTCCACGGAAACGTCCACGCTGTCGCGCGTGGTGCCGGCCTGATCGCTGACGATCATGCGGTCTTCGCCGATGAAGGCGTTGGTCATGGAGGATTTGCCCGCATTGGGGCGGCCCAGCATGCAGAGACGCAGATGGTCCGTTACCCTGCGGCGGCGGATGCCGGGCTTGTCGCGGTCTTCTTCCAGATCTTCCGGAGCTTCTTCCTGCGTGTCGTCGTCAAAGCCGTCGTCTTCCGGCAGCATGTCGCGTATTTCTTCCTCAAGCGCGCGCAGATTGTGGCCGTGCTCCGCCGAACAGGCGATGAGAGGAAAGCCCAGGCCGTGAAAATCCGCCAGCATGAGTTCTTCCTTCTCCGCACCGTCCACCTTGTTGACCACCAGCAGAATGGGCTTGCTGCACTTGCGCAGATACGAGGCCAGATGTTCGTCGAAGGGCATGAGTCCGTCTCTTCCGTCCACCACCATGCAGATGACGTCGGCTTCCCTGAGCGCCGCTTCGGCCTGACGCAGAATGTCGGCTTCGAAGCCGCGGATGCCGGCAGGACCTTCGGCCACGGCTTCATGATGATCGAGCGTGATGCCTCCGGTATCGACAATGGCGAAGTCACGCCCGTAGCGGGAACGGACCACGCCTTCCATGCGGTCGCGCGTGACGCCGGGCCGATCGTGCGTAATGGCGCGGTTGCTGCGGATAAGACGGTTGAACAGGGTCGACTTGCCCACATTGGGGCGTCCCAGCAGAACGACTTTGGGCATCATGGGCGGGCACCTCGCGGAAAGATATGTTATGGGGCTGACCGGGCGGCCGCCCGTACATGAAAAGGGAATCCGGACGGAACGGAGGGAATCTTTTACGCCGAAGAGCGCCGTCTGTCCAACGTTTTCAGGATACCTCCTCTGAACAGAGGAAATCAAGTGGATGAAAAAATCTATATAACATATTGAAATATATATAAAAATAAAAAAATCCTTGCAAAGTTTCCCTAATTCGTCTATAAAATCGTTCTTTCAGCTACAGCAAGGACATTTTCCATATAACGGAGTTTCGCCATGACCCGCAAAGACCGTACGGAAGGCATCTACAGTCGCCGCGAAGTGCTCGACGAGAGCGAACGCCGTCAGTACAATCTCATTCAGCTCAAGGATCTGCTTTCCTA
>USNI01000013.1 GCA_900555975.1 uncultured Desulfovibrio sp.
GATGCTTCGCACCTTCGCCACGTTGGCGCCGCAGAAGACGAATCCCTTGTCGAGGTTGCCCTTCATGGCGTTGATGAGCGCGGATGAGATGCAGTAGGGCGTTGTGTTCGGATCACACGTCTTGATGCAGTGAAACACACATTTGAAAGGTTTTTTTCTGCCCTCCCTGGCGGCTTCTATGAAGTCGTTCTTCAGAGCTCGTCCCGGCATGCCCACGGGGCTGTGAATGATGGTGACGTCCTCTTCCCGGGCGTTCACGTAGGCCTGTTTGAAGCGTATGTCCGCATCGCATTCATCAGTGGCCACGAAGCGGGTGGCCATCTGTACGCCCGATGCTCCGAGTTCGAGCATTCTGGCGATGTCCGCTCCGCTGAAGACGCCGCCGCCGGCAATGACGGGAATGGCTCTTCCCGCCTTGTCCTCCAGAGCTTTTGCGGCATCGACCACGCCGGAGATCAGCTTTTCGAGGGCAAAGGATTCATCGAAGATGTGTTCTTCGGAAAAACCGAGATGTCCGCCGGCCTTGGGACCTTCCAGCACGAAGGCGTCGGGGATGAGTCCGGTTCTGCTCATCCATTTCTTTGCGATGAGCGTGGCGGCCCGGCCGGAAGAGACGATGGGAACGAGCTTGGTACGAAACTCTTCTTTTTTCTGAGCGCAGGTTTCCTGAAAGATCTTCGGCAGATCCATCGGAAGTCCGGCGCCGGAAAACACGATGTCCGCCCGGGATTCGATGGCGGTTTTCACCATTTCGGCAAAGGTGGTGAGAGCCACCATGATGTTCACGCCGATGATGCCCTGTGTTGCGGCGCGGGCCTTTTCGATTTCTCGGCGCAGGGCGCGTATGTTGGCTTCCACGGGATGGGATGCCACGTCTGGTTCGCGCATGCCCACCATGGCGCCGGCAATGACGCCGATGCCGCCTTCATTGGCCACGGCGGAGGCCAGTCCGGAGAGAGATATGCCGACACCCATGCCGCCCTGGACAATGGGCGTGCGGGCGACAAGATCACCGATTTTCAGCGAGGGGAAAGACATGAGAAAAGGTACCTCCGGTCTTCCTGAGAAGGAGACGGAACTGTTTTGTTATACACGGCTCTTCCTGAAGAGCGCCATCATTGTAAAACCCCTTTTTCGTTATGACAAGGGGGGAATAAAAATAACAGTTATTACCGGATAAGCGTAAATATTCATCAGTTCAGAGGGTTAGTTGTAAATTGGAAGTTTTTTCCGAACAAGGCGGGGAAAAATTTTTTTCCGTCAGCATCAGTGTCGAGCATGCCTGCAGAGGGAGAGATTCATTCCGGAAGCAGAAGGTCTGCGCAGCTGGAAAAGACGGGGCAATGGAACAGCCGGATAAATTCAGGCAGACGGAGCAATGGAACAGCCGGTCTTTCGGAAGGGAAGGTGACGATTTTCGTGCTTATGGACTCTTTCCGGGTTTTGGCGTAGTGAAGAACTTTATGCCGCCGGTCAGCCCGGAAGGCGTAACGGAAAAACAGGATATGCGTGTGAAATCGTCCTTTGCGGAAACGCTGGCCTTTGATGACGCGGGTCTGGCCAGTCAGCTTTTCGGTCCCCTCAATGCTCATCTGGATCTCATAGCCGACGCCTCCGGCGCGGATCTGCAGACCCGTGGCACGGAACTTACCGTAAGTGACCCTCGCCCGGCTCAGCGCGAGCTTCTTCTCAATCTGTTTACTCAGGGATACGGGCTTCTGAGAAGCGGACATACTCTGCGTGGAGAAGATCTGCTTCAGGGATATGAGGAGCTTCTCCGCAATCCCGGGGCCGATATCAGCAGAATGTTCCGCGAGGCGAGCGTCATTGTTTCCCCGCGCAAGAGTATCATTGCCCGAAATACCGCGCAGCGTCAGTATATGGAGCTTCTGCGGAAGAACGAACTTGTGTTCGCCACAGGTCCTGCCGGCACGGGAAAGACCTATCTTGCGGTGGCCATGGCCATTTCCATGCTTGCGGCAAAACGCGGGAAGAAAATCGTTCTTACCAGACCGGCGGTGGAAGCCGGCGAAAAGCTCGGTTTTCTGCCCGGAGACATGGAGGACAAGGTCAATCCCTATCTGAGGCCGCTGTACGATGCGCTCAGCGACATGCTGGGACCGCAGGGATTTGCTCAGAAGCAGGAAGCGGGCATCATCGAAGTTGCTCCGCTTGCCTTCATGCGCGGCCGCACGCTCAATGATGCGTTTCTCATTCTGGATGAGGCGCAGAATACCACGCGCGAGCAGATGAAGATGTTTCTTACCCGCATGGGATTCGGTTCCAGAGCGGTGATCACCGGGGACGTCACACAGATAGATCTGCCTCCCGTCAACCGGGCCTTTCTGCGCGAGGGCGAAAAGGAAGGGGAAACCCGATCGGGCCTTGTCCATGCGCTGAAGGTGCTTGAAAACGTGCGCGGCGTGGCCATCCATCATTTCCACAGTTCCGACGTGGTTCGCCATCCGCTGGTGGGCCGCATCGTGGAAGCCTACGATCTTTATGAGAAAAACTAGGAAGATATCTCCGGTCAGCGTTTCTCAGCTCCTGGGGCATTCGCGCTCCATGTTTCTGCATCATCATCACGACTGGGGGCTGCTTTCCCTGGCCGCTGCGCTGGTACTGCTCTCCCTGCTCTGCGCGGTGCAGCCGGGCCGTTCGGCCCGTGTGATCTATCCTGCCGGAGAAATTGCTGCACAGGATGTGGTGTCCGACAGAGATCTTCTGGTGGAGGATCCGCAGGCCACCCAGCAGCGTCGTGATCGCGCCCTGGCGCTTCAGCCCATGGTGTTCGACATCGACAAGAAGGCGCTGGAAAGCTTTCGGGCCGAGAGTCTCGGTCTTCTGGATGAAATCAACAGCAGAGGTCTGGACAAGGACGGTCTTGAAGCCGTTTGTCGTGCCTTCAACGAGCGTCATCTTTCCGATGTCTCCTCTTCCGCGTTTCGTGTGCTGACGGCCTCCTATGTGCAGGAATATCTGCTGAACACGCTCATACCGTGGATGGAGTCCACGCTTGCGAGCGGCGTCATTGCCGATATGCGGCAGATTGCCAACACCGACAATGCCGTCATTGTGCGCGATCTGGACAGCGGCACGGAAGTGCTGCGTACGCAGGCCGGAGGTCTCAAGGATCTGCGTACGTTCAAGGTCGCCCTGGGTCGCAAGCTTCGTTCCGAGGAAAAGCTCAATTCCCGAGTCAAGGTGGTGCTGCAGGAAGTGATGCCTCTCATGGTGGTGCCGACGCTTGCCGTGAATCAGGAGGTCACGAATCAGCGCAACGAGGAAATGCTGGCCGCCGTCGAACCCGTGTTCTACAAGGTTCAGCCCGGAGAAGTGCTGGTCCGGGCGGGCGACATGGTGACCCACGAGCAGCAGATCAAGCTGCAGGCGCTGTTCAGGTCGGCTCCCGGAGTCGTGGACTGGGCCGTTTTCGGCGGATGTCTCGTGCTGGGCTTTTTCCTGCTGCTCGGACTTTTCATTACGCCGAGCGGCAACAAGGGCACGGTTCTGCGCACCAAGGATCAGAATCTCATCGCGCTGCTGCTGGTGGTCTTCGGAGTGACGGCATGGTGTACCATGTATGTTCTCGTATCCGTGGCATCGGCCTCCATGACGCATATTCTGGCCTTCGCCTTTCCCGTGGCAGGCGGTGCCGGACTTGCTGCCCTCATCTTTGCCGCACGGCGTTACTGCACGGTGGGACTGCTTCTTTCCTTCTTCACCACAGTCATCTTTCACGGCGACATCGCTCTGTTCTTTTTCTATTTCATGTCGTCCATGACCAATACTTGGCTGGTGCTGCGCGCGCAGAACCGTCAGGACGTCGTCTGGGGAAGCGTTCCGCTGCTTCTGTGGATGGTCCTCACAGGACTGGGGGCGGCGCTGTTCAACCATGTTGAGCTGTCGCAGCTTCCTCTTCTTCTGTTGGCACTTACCTGCAATGCGACGGGGTCGCTTTTTCTGCTTTTCGCCCTCAGTCCCGTGCTGGAAATGCTCATGAGGTATACCACGCGTTTCCGCATGATGGAACTCATGAATCTGGAGCACCCGCTGCTTCAGGAACTCATGATGACGGTACCGGGTACCTATCATCATTCCCTTGTGGTTTCCAATCTGGTGGAGGCCGGAGCTGCGGCCATAGGCGCCAACAGTCTCCTGTGCAAGGTCGGGGCGCTGTACCATGACATAGGCAAGATTTCCCATCCTGAATATTTTGTGGAAAATCAGTTCGGCGGTCCCAATCCGCACGACAAGCTGTCGCCGGCCATGAGTGCGCTCATTCTTTTCTCTCATGTCAAGCAGGGTGCGGAACTTGCCGCAGAATATCATCTCGGCCGCGAAATAACCGACATCATCGTTCAGCATCACGGGACGCGCGGCGCCATGTTCTTCTACAACAAGGCCCTCCAGATGGGAGAAAATCCCCGGCTTCAGGATTATTCCTATCCCGGTCCCCGTCCGCAGACCAAGGAAGCGGCCATCGTCATGCTGGCCGATTCCGTAGAGGCTTCGAGCCGCACGCTGGTGGATCCGACGCCTGCCCGCATCCGAGCCCATGTCACCAAGATAGTGAAGGGCGTCTATGCCGAGGGACAACTGGATGAGTCGGATCTGACCTTCAGGGATCTGAACAAGCTCATCGACAGTTTCGTGCGCATCATTACCGGACTTTTTCATCAGCGCATAGCGTATCCCGAGGATAAAGGCGATCAGCACAGGGCCCGGACGAAGGTCGAGGAAAACAGAAAGGATGAAGCCGAGGAACTTCGTCCGGAATGGGTGGTCTCCACGCCTGAGGACGGGCGGAAGGGAAACGTCTCCTCCGGGCAGCAGACGCATGCTGCAGAAAACCGGGCCGGCGACGGAACGCCGCAGGACGGTTCCACCGGGGATGAGGACAGTCCGGAGAAGGACGCATGATGGATACGACAGGCCTGCGCGTGGACATGCGTCGATGCTGCCGCGTCTGCCGCAGAGAATGGCTGAGCTGGCTTTCGGCCATGCGTGCGGCTGCCGACGAGGCGCAGATGCTTCCCGGCCAGACAAATTCACCTCGCTTTGCGGAACGCGTTGATGCTGCAGTGTCGGGAAAGAACGGCGTGCAGCTCATAGTGGCGGGAGACGGCGACATGGCGGCGGTGAATCTTCGTAATCTCGGATGCTTCGGACCGACCAACATTCTGAGCTTCCCGGGCGAGAACGGCGAACTCGGGACTCTTTTTCTGAGCGTCGATACGCTGGAGAGGGAAAGCGTGCTTTACGGACAGGACGTGCTTGTTCATGCCCGGAGACTTCTCGCGCACGGCATGGGGCATATCTCCGGTTTCGACCACGGGCCGGACATGGACGCCTTCTGCGCATGGCTTGAGGAATCCTGTCCGCTTCCCGGGAAAGGACGTCAATAGACTCTTGACGTCACGTCCTGCGTAGTTCAAGCTGAAAAATCCTTTTCATCATCAGGCGTCCCTCCGCCGACGCTGCGGAAGCGGGGACGCATATACTATACATACCGGAGATTACTATGGCCAGAATACAGAATGAACATCGCTGCGGATGGGTTGCGCTCATGGGCCCTCCCAACGCGGGCAAGTCGACGCTGCTCAACGCTCTGCTGGGGCAGAAGATCAGCATCGTGACATCCAAGCCGCAGACGACGCGCACCCGTGTGGTCGGAATCATGTCCGAACCCGGCGCGCAGGTCATTTTCATGGATACTCCCGGCGTCAACCATTCCCGTCAGCAGCAGCGCGGGCATCTGAGCAAGATGATGAGTCAGGCCGCCTGGCAGAGCATGGCCGCCGCTCACGCCGTGATGCTGGTACTGGATGCGGAGCTTTATATCCGCCGTCCGGAATTTCTGGATCGCGACATACAGTCCATCCGCGACGCCCTGGCCGGAGATGACCGTCCGCTGCTTGTGGTCGTCAACAAGGTCGACCTCTTTCACGACAAGTCCCGCATGCTGCCTCTTCTTGTGCAGCTTCAGGAATATTTCCCCGGGGCGGAGATCTTCCCCATGTCCGCGCTGACCAAGGACGGTCTGGACGAGCTGAAGAAGATCATCATCGGCATGATGCCCGAGGGCGAGTCGCAGTTTCCCGAAGACCAGCTTTCCACGGCTCCCACGCGTTTTCTTGCTGCGGAAATCGTGCGCGAGAAGGTGTTCGAGAGACTTCGTCAGGAAGTGCCCTACACCACGGCCGTGGACATCGAGGCATGGGAAGAGGATCAGGAACGTGATCTGACCATCATCCATGCGGTGATCTTCGTGCAGCGTCCTTCCCACAAGGCCATGGTCATAGGGCGTGCCGGGGCCACCATCAAGGAGATCGGCACGGAGGCCCGTCGTGACATTCAGAAGCTTATCGGCGGCAAGGTGCACCTTCAGCTCTGGGTGAAGGTGAAGGACAACTGGGCGGAAGACACCGAGCTGCTTCACGATCTCGGACTGGAAGAGGAATGATGAGCCGGGCCGCTTTCGTGCGGCCCGTTTCTGCAGAATCTTCAGAACGCCTGCGGGCGAAAAAGGACTTGCCGGACATGACGTCGCTGGAAGAACGCTGGAGAGGCGTGCTGGATACCATGGCAGAGGCGGAACGCAGAGCCGGACGCGCCGACGGGAGCGTGCGTCTCGTGGCCGTATCGAAATTTCATCCCGCTTCCGATATTGCGGAACTGTGCCGTCTCGGACAGAAGGACTTTGGAGAAAACTACATACAGGAAGCCCGAGCCAAGCAGGAAGAGCTTTCCGGTCAGGACATACGCTGGCATGCCATAGGGCCGGTGCAGACCAACAAGGCCAGAGATGTGGCCGGTCGTTTTTTCCTGCTGCATACCCTGGATCGGGTGGAACTGGCCCGGGCCATCGGACGACGCCTCCCTGAAGGGGAGACGCAGAACGTGCTCATTCAGGTGAACATAGGGGAGGAACCGCAGAAGTCTGGCGTTCATCCCTCGGAATTGTCTGCTCTGTGCGAGCAGCTGCTCGAGAGCGGCCTGATCTGCGCAGGCGGGCCGGGACTGGTTCTGCGCGGCCTTATGTGCCTGCCGCCCCGGTGCGGGGAAGGAGAGGCTGCGCGTCCCTATTTCATACGTCTTCGTCATCTGCGCGATGAGCTTGAGAGGCGTTTCGGGCTCGATCTTCCGGAACTTTCCATGGGAATGTCCGGGGACTATCGGGAGGCCATCGAGGAGGGCGCGACCATCATCCGCGTGGGAACGGATATTTTTGGCCCCAGGCCTGTGAAGACGCAGGCCTGAGAATGACGGACGGAACAGGGACGCCCCGGAGCATAGGCTCCGGGGCGTCCTGTCATCTGAAGGCTGTTCATCAGAAACATGCAGGAACAGACAGAAAGACGCCTGTTCCGGGAAACGTCTGCCAGGGCTATCCTTCCAGAGTACGGGCAAAGCAGGAAATGAGAATGGCTCCGGCCTGTGCCACATTGAGAGAATCGAAGTCGCGCCGGAAGGGGATGCACAGGCTGCACCCGCAATGCCTGAGGACGCCGGGACGTACGCCCCTGTCCTCGTTGCCCAGCACGAGCAGCGCCGGCAGCGGCAGCTTTTCCGTCAGAGGATTGAGGCTGTCTTCGACCTTCTGGGCGGCGCAGGTCACAAATCCCGCGTCACGGGCGTCTTTGACCGCGCGGGAAAGATTGACCACCTGAGTGATGGGCAGACGCTCCAGAGCGCCGGCAGCGGATCGACGCGCTCCCGGTCCGAGAAAGGCGCTGTTGTGCCTCGGAAGAACGAGACCGGCTCCGCCCATGGCGAAAAGCGTGCGTGCCAGAGTACCTACGTTGCCGGGATCCTGCACCTGGTCAAGCGCCACGATGAGGGGAAGGGGAGCAAGAACGGCCTGTTCCAGAAACGATTCCCACGGCATGAAGGACGCTTCGCGCAGGCGTGCGATGACGCCCTGATGGCCGGATCTGTCCGCCATGCGCGTAAGAGTCTCCTCGTTGACCAGCGAGAAGCGGACACCGTACTCCCGGCAGAGGTCAAGCAGTCTGGCGCTTTCGGTGCTGGCGCGTCCCTTGCGTACATAGACCATGTCCACCCGCTCCGGGTCACGTTCCAGAAGTTCCAGGACGGGCTTGAGGCCGGGCAGAAAATTTTCCCTGTCTTTGTCGTTCGTCATCATGCTGCATTATTTCCGCTGGATAATGTTAAAAAATCGGGTGGAGGCGCATTTGGGGAGATTGAATCTCCGCCTTTTTCAAGGTATCCTTGTCCATTCTTTGGTACATGGCTGAAAGAAAAAATATCGTGCGTTCGTCTCTGCGTGCTGTCCGTCTTCCCCGGAAGGCCTTTTTTTGACCGCAGATCGCGTGCGGCGTCTTTTTCTGCTGACGGATTCGTCAGCTTTCTGAGTGCATCTGTTCTCTGGCTGGTATCCTGCTTTTGTTCGATATGCAAGTCCGCAATGATGGAGCGATGATATGAAAATTGGCAAACTGTACCGCCTTCCTCTGGCAGGAATGGCGGTGCTGATCATGCTTTCCGGCTGCGGAAAGCAGCAGACGGTGAACGCCCCGGAACTGCTTTCCGCCGAAGCACGGCAGGAAGCCGTGGATCTGGGATCTCTTTCTTCGCTCACCGCAGCTGAGAAAAAAGCCTATTCCAATACGTCGAAGCTGGATAGAAATCTGAGTCCGGCCATGGAACGGCAGGTCCGCTACCATTTTGTGAAGTATTCCCGTGAGCGCAGGGGCACCATGGAGAATTTTCTCCGCAACAGCATTCCCTATCTCAACTACACCAAGACAGTGTTCCGCATGCGCGGACTTCCGGAAGATCTTGCCTATCTCGCGTATCTGGAAAGCGGATACAACCCTCTTGCTGTTTCCCGCTCCAACGCCGTGGGCATGTGGCAGTTCATATCTTCCACGGGCAAGGCCTACGGGCTTCGACAGGACTGGTGGGTAGATGAACGCAAGGATCCCTACCGTTCCACGGAGGCCGCAGCCAGCTACCTTTCCCGACTTTATGACATCTTTCATGACTGGCATCTTGCCGTGGCATCCTACAACGGCGGTGAAGGCAAGATAGGTCGTGCCAAGGAAGCCACGGGCGCGAGCAATCTGCACGAGATCATTCAGAAGAACAATACTCTTGACGACAAGCTGCAGCTCAGGGAGGAAACGGCGCTTTACGTTCCCCGTTTTCTCGCCATTGCCAAGATCATGCGAAATGCCGAAACGCTCGGCATACAGCCTTCCGCTCCCGATGCGGACCATCCCGTACTCATTCCCGTCGCGCAGCTGACGGTAAAATCCACGACGGATCTTGCTGAGCTGAGTCGCCGTCTCGGCATGGGCTGGAAGGAGTTTCAAGCTTATAATCCTCAGTTTCTGCGCGCAATCTCGCCTGCCGGACGCACTTCTACCGTCTATGTGCCCAAAAACAAGGAGGCACTGGCGAGACAGCTTCTCAAGGGAACGCTTTCCGGCGCCGGCTGGAGCTATTACAAAGTGGCCAGAGGTGATACCCTTGCCAAGGTGAGTTCCCGTACCGGCGTCCCGGCTTCCGTCATCAGTCAGCTCAATCCCGGCAAACTGAAAAGCGGGCAGCAGCTTCGGCTTCCTGTGAACGTGCGATCCCTTCCCGATGTGATTCCGGCTGCTCCGGTCCGCAATGCGACGGCTGTGGCATCCGTATCCAAAACTTCGACGAAGAGCGATCATGTCTCCAGCGCCGTTCCCGAGAGCTACAAGGTCAGGAGCGGCGATACGCTTTCGGCCATTGCCAGCAGGTACGGTATCGGTCTCAGCGACATCTATGCCGCCAACGGAGGAGCCGACAAGCTCGGAACGCTCCGGGTCGGACAGGTCATCCGGCTTTCCGTACCCGTCAAGGCTGTGGCTCAGAAGTCGTCCGTTCCTGCGGCTTCCTCAAAGAAGCTGTCGTCACATACGGTGCAGTCCGGGGAAACGGCTTACGCCATTTCCCGCAGATACGGCATCTCCTTTGATGAACTCTGTGCCGTCAACGGTGGAAAGGATGCCCTCAGTCGTCTTTCTCCCGGTCAGGTCCTGAAAATTCCTTCCGGCGGAACGACGGCTGTCGCTCAGAAATCTTCCGGAACATCCCAGAAGACCGCGCCCGCGACGTCGAAGGTTGCGGAATACAGCGTGCAGAGCGGTGAGACACTGTGGAGCATTTCCCGCAAGTTCAATATGAAGCCCATGGAGCTTCTGGCGCTCAATGGAATGGATCAGTCCACCCGCGTCAAGGTGGGCGATACCGTCAAGGTCATTCGAAACAAGTAGCAGACAGAGGTGAAGCATGGGTTTTTTCTCCGCCGTTAAAAAGTTTTTCTCCGGAGGCAGTCAGTCCGGGGAAGAATCCGCCGTCAAAAAGGAGGCCGGAACGCGTGAAGCTCCGCAGGAGTCTGCCGCGGATTCCGGTGAAGAAAGCGGCAATACGGGAGCTGCCTCCTCCGCTGGCGAAGGAACGGAACAGAAATACGACGACGGCGAAGCTTCCTCTGCGGAGCGGAGTGACGGTGAGGAAGAAACTCCGGAGAATCCCTCCGACGGGGTGATGCACCCGGATGGGCGTTCGAAAGCCGGAGAATCCGATGTCGCCGACGGGGCGGCCTCTTCTGAAAAGGCGGATTCCGCAGATGACCGGTCGGAGAAGACGGCGTCAGCATCCGTTTCGGGCAGAAGTGAAGAGGAAGAGGCTCTGACGCTGGCTCTGCGACAGGCGGAACCTCGTCTTTCCGCATGGTTGAATATCGTTCTGGACGGTGTGGAGGAGTCCGGAGATCTTCTGTGGTCCCGCCTGTCCTTCCTGCTTCGTGCTCTGGAAACGCCGGAAGACGAAGCCAGAGCGTTCATGGATGATTTCAAGGGCTGGCTTGAGCGCATGGATTATCACTGGCTGGAGGATTTCCGGTCGGAGCTTCAGTATCGTCTGGCGCTTGCCCTCGACATGGAAGATGAGGAAGACGAGAGGGATCGTCTTTTTTTCAAACTCCAGAGCGGTCTTGCGCGTACCCGTGCCCGCTTCGGTCAGGGGCTGACAGCGCTCATGTCCGGTCATTCCGAACTGAACCAGAATTTCTGGGACGAGATGGAAGAGCTGTTCATCATGGCCGACATGGGGGCCGAGCCGTCTCTGGCGCTGGTTCGTCGCCTGAAGGAACGCGCACGGGAAGAAGGCGTGACCACGCCCGACGGACTCATGCCGCTTCTTGAAGAAGAAGTGGAGGCCATATTCAAAACTCCCCGGCGTATTGCGGCGGTCAATCCGCCGGAAGTCATTCTCATGGTGGGGGTCAACGGCGTGGGCAAGACGACCACCATTGCCAAGCTGGCGTATCGTGCCCGCATGCAGGGCAAGAAAGTGCTCATTGCTGCCGCCGACACCTTCCGCGCCGCCGCCGTGGAACAGCTGGAAGTATGGGCAAAACGCATCGGTGCTGATTTTCACTCCAAGGGGATGGGGGCCGATCCGGCGGCCGTGGCCTTCGAGACCATGGACATTGCCATGCGCGGCGGTTATGACGTGCTTTTCATTGATACGGCCGGCCGTCTGCATACCAAGTCCAATCTGATGGACGAACTGCACAAGATACGGATGGTCGTGGAAAGAAAGCTCCCCGGCGCACCGCATCGCACCATCCTCGTCATTGATGCCACCACGGGGCAGAATGCCCTGCAGCAGACAAAGATGTTCAAGGATACCAGCGGAGTGAATGAAATCATTCTGACCAAGCTTGATGGAACGGCCAAGGGCGGCGTGGCGCTTGCCGTGGCCAGCCAGTTCGAGCTGCCCATCACGTTCATCGGACTCGGAGAAAAGATGGAGGACCTGCGTCCCTTTGATCCGCATGATTTTGCCCGTGCTCTGCTCGGCAGGGAAGAGGCATAGACGTTTCCGAGAACATGGGAGAACTTCCGATGGTCCTGTCGTTCGGAGATTTTCCGGCAGACACTGGAAGAAGCTCTATGACGGTATCAGTAGCGAATTGCCATTGAGAAGATGAATAAGGGGAGGGGGAAGATGTTCCTCCTCCCCTGTCATTTAAAACGAAGGCAATGTCGTCTTCTGTCTGTTTGAACGAAGGATGTCGCAGGCTTTGCAGAATAAAGGCGTTTTCTGCGGCAGCGACTCCCCTGCCGGCTTCATGGTCTGGTACCGGTATGCCTGTGTGCCGGCGTGGAGCCCTTCAGCCTGTTCTGATGATACCCTGATCATCGACGCCATGCCGGAACGGATGAAAAGTTCTTGTGGCGGCGTGTCCGGACAGAGATCAGCCTGTAGGCAGGGTAGAATCCATCAGCTCGGAGCACTACAGGGACAGGGGGGACTGGTCCGGCCTTCTTATGAACCTGACATGGTCGGTCATGCATTTCATTGCGGATGGTCCAGGGCAAAGACACCCTGTTTCGTCCCTGTTCCATAGGCTCGGAGCGGGATGAGGCGGAAGCAAGTTCTCCGCGCCCGGTTGATGGAATCTCCGGAACATGACTCTTCAGTGGAAGGAGCATCGGTAAAAAAAGACAGGGGTAACTGTCATGAACACGCGGCACAGACGAAGAAAGCGGCGTTCTTTCGGAGAAGAACGCC
>USNI01000014.1 GCA_900555975.1 uncultured Desulfovibrio sp.
TTGGCCTCTTGAATGCCATTCAAGCGCTCTCCCAACTGAGCTACATCCCCGTTGCGGAGTACTTTTTGCCAGAATCCGTTCAGACAGTCAAGCAAAAATTCCCTTTCTCCGCACCGGGGACATGCCGATGTCAGAAACAGACGTCGCCCCGTCAGATTTTCTCTGCATCTCTTCCCGATTTTTCCGGCCAACGATCCTTCAATCTTCCGCACGACGAAGGAAATTCCATGTCCATGACTTGTCATTGACCTGAAAAAATGGAATCCTCAACGCGCAGGCTGCCCGGGTATCAGGCTCTTCCGTCATGCACGTTTTGAGACGATCATGCTGAAATGCAGGGGCGCCCGCTTCCGTTCAAAGGCAACGACCTTCCGGGAAAGGTGTCATCACCATGCCCGGTAACTCTCTGCCGGAGTCCCTGTTCTCCGGTTTTACGGACCGATCATGAATCTGGAAACATTACTTTCCCATACTCCCGGCAACAACGAATCCTGCTGTGCCGCTGTTCTCTCCACCCTGATCAACTATACCAACGGCGACCCGGATACCGCACAGGCTCTGGGCTGGCTGGGCGCGTATTCCTGCCCGTCCCTGAATCCCGCATGGATCTGCCGCATAGACACGTCCGAGCATATTTTCGGCATCCGCTTTGACGGCGAAGCCAAGGACGAGACTCCCGGACATCCGGCATGTCTGCGCGGATACTTCGGTCTCTATATTTTTCCTCCGGCGCAGTCTCCCCTTCTGGATCGTTTTCCCCTGGAGGCCCTCCGCTTCGCCATTTCGCCCTATTACGACCACGCCGTCTACGAGTTTTCCGGCACGGAAAGAGAACTCATGTCCTTCCTTCTCGGACAGCTCCGCATCGATATCGCCCTTGACGGCAAGTCCATCGCCATCACGCTGGATGCCCCGGCCAGACATCAGATGATTGCCGCCGAGGGCATTCCCGCCGAAAACGACTGGCTGGTCAAGCCCGGAGAACCGGAATGCGATGTTCCCGCCTTCCGTCATTTTCTCCCTCTTTTCTCCATTCTTGCCGCCACACTCCAGCATCGGGCAGAGGAAGCTGTCACGGTTTCGCGCGGTTCAGTCAGCATGCCCCGCCGCTGTTTCCACACCGACGGATCCATTGAGGACTGCAAGGAACAACAGGAAATACTCCTCAATATTACGGCGTCATTAGGTTCCCCGCTCGCCATGGAGGGAGAAAGACTTCACAGCATGAACGGCATTCCCTCGGTACCTCGCCTCCCTGAACCAAAACAGGAATAATCCCTCCTGCGTCATATCGTAGGAGAAGCCCGGCTGAAGAAAATATTTTCTTCAGCCGGGCTTCTCCTTATCAGCCTGTTCCGCACATTCCATAAAAAACGCTGAACGTACTCCCGAAGCTCCACATCGGCCAGAAACGGCGACATCATGATCTGCCGACCGGCATATTCGAAACCATCTTTCTTCCAGATACTTTCAACGTTACCATATCTCCATACAGCCGACATAATGCCGTCACGATTCTGATGCTTTATATGTGTCGAAGGCAATATGCCTTCCTGCGGCATCATTATGTAGTCTACTATTTCTGCAACATGGAACATACCTGCGCCGGATACAAATTTCCGACCATATGTTACTGAAAATGCAGATCCGCAGAAACATATCCTTCAGCAAATTTAACACACCGTCATCTCTTTAATAGAGATCTGCAAGGGAGAACCATCATGGTAAAGAACTTTGCCCGCCGCGACATGCTGAAAATGGGTATGGCCCTCACGGCCTGCGCCGCCGCCGGAGTGCTGACCGGAACGAAATCCGCCGAAGCCGGAAACAACGGGCTTATCCTCAAGGCCGGCATCATCACCGACATGCACAAGACCAGCAAGGCCGACAGCAGCACCCGCATCTACTCCACCGCCACCGACAAGATGAAGGTGTTCATCGACGCCATGAAAAAGGAAAAGCCCGCCTTCATCATAGAACTCGGCGACTTCGTGGACACCCTTGCTCCGGGAACCGATTCTGCCGCTAACCTGCGCGACATCGAAGCGCTGTTCACCTCGTTCGGCGGTCCTGCCTACCACGTGCTGGGCAACCACGACTTCGACAACCTCAAGCGCGAAGAATTCCTTTCCGGCGTCACCAATACCGGCATAGAAAAGGGAAAGACCTACTATTCCTTCGACATCGAAGGCGTACACTGCATCGTGCTCGACGCCGACTATACGCCCGGAAACTTTCGTCCCTACGACATGAACACCCCTGAGGATACCTTCTGGACCTGGGTGGACACCATCATTCCGCCCCAGGAACTGGAATGGCTGAAGGAAGACCTCAGGAAAACCGACAAGCCCGTAATCGTGTTCACTCACCAGACGCTCGACCGCGTGGACGAACAGGACCACAACATTAAGAACGCCTCGGTCGTCCGCACCATTCTGGAAGAAAGCGGCAAGGTGCTCGCCGTCATTTCCGGTCATGATCATCAGGGCGGCTATTCCAACATCAAGGGCATTCACTATGTGGTGCTGAACGGCAACGTGGGCGTGAACGACACCCGCACATGGGAAGTTACCAGCACGGAAAAGGGCCGCGGCCTGCATAACGACAACCAGTTCTGCATGCTTGAGGTCTCCGGACAGGGCAACACCTACACTCTTTCCCTGAAAGGCTACGGACGTCAGCCCAGCTATGAGCTGACAAGAACACTCTGATTTTTTCCCCATCCGTCCCTGTATAAAGGACAATGCTTCGTTTTCCGGGAAAATGAAGCATTGTCCTTTTTCATTTCATCTTTCTTCCCCTGTTCTCCCTTCCAGCGGCATACCTGTCGCATCTGCTTCAATATTTGACGAAAGAAACTCTTCCCGTTAGCCTGAGCTCGGGAGAAACGCCGTGAACGCGAAAAAAAAAGTGACGCTGGAAGACGTAAGCCGTGATGCCGGCGTATCGCTGAGTGCCGTTTCCATGATTCTCAACGCCAGAGCCGACGTGTCCTTTTCCCCGGAAACGGTACAAAAGGTACGGCAGTCTGCAAGAAGACTCGGATACAGCGCGCCTTCAAGACGGGCCAGAGGAAAACTGCCGGGCAGGAACGTGGTGCTCATCGTCACGCCGAACATTGCCAACGCCTATTACTCCGGACTTGTGCAGGCCATACAGCAGGAAGCGGAACAGCGCAGCTTTTCCACGCTCATATTCACTACCTACCGGGAGGCCCGCAAGGAAGAAGAGGTGATGGACATGGCTCTGGCGCTGGGGGCGGCAGGCATGATCTTCACGCTTACCCCCCAGAGCCTGCGCAAGGTGGAAAAGGTAAACGGCAAAATTCCCGTCGTCATTCTTGGAGATAAAAATTCCAGTCCCAAGGTCGACACCGTAGAACTGGACAACTACAGTGCCGGCGTTCTCATCGGTCGCCATATGCTTCAGCTCGGCCACAGACACATCGCCTTCATTTCAGCCATGATGAACGCTTCCAACGTCATACGGCTGAGAAGACTTCAGGGCGTCCGGGACACCTATGCCGAACATCCCGGCTGTACCGTGCAGGTGTTCACGCGCGACTACACGCCGGACGAAGAACTGAACAGCATAGATCTGGAACAACGGATAGGCTATGAACTCACTCAGGAATGCCTGAAACGGAAAAACCGCATTTCCGGCTTTGTCGCTGTCAACGATTTCATTGCCTACGGCGTGCTCGACGCCATTGCCGACAGAGGCTTCCGTGTTCCGGAGGACTACAGTGTCTGCGGATTCAACAATCTCTCCTCCTCGCGCATTTCCAGGGTGGGCCTTACCACCGTGGAGCAGCAGACGCAGGAAAGAGGACGCAGCGCCTTCGACATTCTTTACGAGCGCATCAGCGGCAACAGCACCGTAGTCAGCGACATCACCCGCATGGAATACACCCACCGTCTTCTGGAACGCCGTTCCACGGCGCCCTTCCGGCAGACTTCGCAGGAGAAATCATGAAGAAACTCATTCTCTGCCTTCTCATCCTGCTGATTTCAGGATGCGGCAGACTGCCGTTCCATATGCCGTTCATGGGTGACGACGCGCCGTCGGAAACCGTAAAAAAGGAAGAAAAGACAACGGAACGCACGCCGACCTACGGAGTCTCCCCGGAAGCTCAGATCTATCTGACCGAGGCCATGGAGTACTGGACCGACTCCGGAGAATGCACGAATCCGGAAGCGGCCGCCGCGCTTCTGGACAAAGCCATTGACGCGGATCCTCTGGATCCTGCGCCCTATCTCATGCGCAGTCTGGCGCTGAGCGATCTGGGATATTACAATGAGGCCTTCGACGACGCCACAAAAGCCATCCGTCTTTCCCCCACGGCTCAGGCCTATGCCACCAGAGGACTGGTATGTCTGAAGCAGCGGCATCCGGAAGGCGCACGGCGTGACTTTGAGTATGCGGAAAAAATCAATCCCGCGGAACCTCTCATCTACGTATACCGGTCGGCCGGGGCCTTCCTGGAAGGCCGGGACGGCGATGCCTGCGACGATCTGAAACATGCCAGCGAGCTCGGACTCCGCCGTCCGTGGGACACGGCCGTGAAAAACGGCCTGTGCCGCTAATCGTGCGCAGCCTTCTTTTGAAGCCGGAGGCAGCAGAATTCTATCCTTTGGAACCCTGCCCCCGGAAACGCCCGACACGTTGCGGTCGTTTCCGGGGAGAACAAAAGGTGCTTTTTTCCGGATGCCCGGAACGCCTGTCGGAAACATCCGGCGTTTCCGATATGCGCCGCGTTTCGAAGCGTCCATGTCTTCGGAACGCGCCCTTTCCTGATCAGTCGTTCTCTTCTTCCGTCGGATTCACGGAATCAAGAAAGCGATACGGCCCGGCATAGGTAGGGGTACCGTAGATCTGGCAGACATGAGTATTCCAAACGCCGTTCCGCCAGTCATGAAGAAGATAGCCGGGCGCCTCCATGACAAAGGTATCCCCGCCTTCCGGAGAAAGGTCCAGATCTATCTGCATGGACGCGGCCGGAGCCGACAGCGCCATGACCCCGGCCCACTGCGTGAAGATGGGACGATGCATATGTCCGCAGCACAGGCGAACCCACGGTGCCTTTTCCAGAACGGAGCGCAGCAGAGAAACGTTCTCATAAGGCTCGTCCATGGCCCCCATGCCCGTCAGAAAGGGGGGATGATGCATGAACAGCAGAGCAGGAACGCCGGGACGCCGCATCAGCTCCTTCTCAAGCCATGCCGCACACACGTCGGGAACATGCCCGAAATGAGAGCCGGGACTCATGCTGTCCATCATGAGAAGACGTACCTCGTCCCGCTCCACGGCATAGCACATCCATGGGGCCGTTTCCTCGTTGTCAGGACACCACCCCCGGAGTATGGCGCGCATCCTGTCCCGTCTGTCATGATTGCCGGGAACGGCATATATGGGAACGTTGAGCGGAGAAAAAGCTTCATAGAGCATTCTGTAGGCATGCTCATCCCCGCTGTCCGCGAGATCCCCGGTTATGACCATGACATCCGGCTTCTGCGCAAGTCCGAGAATATGCCTCGCCGCAACCTCAAGACATTTCGGGGTATCCACCACGCGGAAGGACAGCTTGCCGTCTCCGCGAAGATGAAAATCTGAAATCTGAAGAACTCTCATAGTGCTTCCTTTCGGGAGGCCGCTCCTCCCGCCATATGCTGATCAGACATGTTCCACGTCGTCTCCGAGACGACGCACCGCTTCATCATGCCTGCGCTGTACGATGAAGGCAGCCACCGCACTGGTGGCAGCCGCAAGCATGGTGTACAGGCAGACATAGATGGGATCGCCGTCGGCCACCTTCATGAAGTAGGTACAGAGTCCGGGAACGATGCCCGCCACAAGAAAACCGGGGAACTGATAGACGATGGAAATGCCGGTATAGCGCACATCCGCAGGAAAAAGATCGGAGAACAGCGCAGCTTCGGGACCGAACACCCCGGCATAGAATACGCTGAGAGGAACGATGATGGCAAGGCCTATCATGAACAGATTGCCGCCGCTCGATTCCATGAGCCAGAAGGAAGGAAAGATGGAAAGACCGCACAGAACGCTGGCGATGCCGTAGACACGTCCACGCCCATAACGGTCGGCAAGACGACCCGCGACGAGAATGAAAGGACACATGACAAGGGCTGCCACCATGACCATGGCAAGCGCTTCCGTACGCGGGACGCTCACATACTGCACAAGATACGTAATGACGAATACGGCAAGGACGTTGAAGAACACGCCGTCAATCCAGCGGGCGCCCACGCCGAGCGCTATGTTGCCGGGATGTTCCCTGCAGACCTTCACGATAGGCAGCGTCTTCTTCGCCTTTTCCTGACGAGCCTTTTCCTGCGCCTTCTGGAAATCGGGCGTTTCGAGAATGTGCACGCGGACATAAAGCGCGATGCAGACAAGAATCACGCTCACGAGGAAGGCCAGCCGCCAGCCCCAGGCAAGAAACTGTTCGTCGGTCAGACTCCAGGAAAGCAGCGCAACCACACCGGACGACAGACATAATCCCGTGGCCAGGCCCATCTGCGGAATGCTGGCATAAAAAGCCCGTTCCTTCTTGCTGGCATACTCATAGGTCATGAGTACGGCGCCTCCCCACTCCCCGCCGAGACCGAGTCCCTGACACAGACGGAGGCTCTGCAGGATGATGGGAGCGGCAATGCCTATCTGCGCATAGGTGGGCACAAGACCTATGCCTATGGTCGCCAGTCCCATGATGAGCATGGTAAGCACGAGCATGCTCTTGCGTCCCAGCCTGTCGCCGAAATGCCCGAAAACGAATCCGCCGAAGGGACGTGCCAGATAGCCGATGGCAAAGGTACTGTATGCCAGAAGGGTGCCCATGAAGGGATCTTCCGTGGGAAAATACAGCTTGTTGAAGACGATGCCTGCAACAACGCCGTACAGGAAGAAGTCATACCATTCGATGGTGGCCCCGAGCAGGCTGGCCAGCACCACCCTGCGGATCTCCTTTTTGCTGGGCGCGCTCATAGAAAGCTCCTGGTGAAAGATTAAAGGGGAATTCCGTTTCACAGAGAATTTTATTAAAATTTCAATTATTTTTTAAAAAATATAATTGAAATTTTAATAAATATTCCCGACATCAATGCGTCATTTTTTTTCTTTTATGAGTAATATATTTTTTAATCAAGATAATTCATTATATTTTTCTATTTTTTAAAATTTAATTTTTAAATTCACATTGTTCGGTATTACATAATTTAAAAATTAAAAATTTAACCACCATCGATCAGCCCTTCGTTTGACGAAATCCCTGCTTGCCGTTAGCTTTCTCATGGAGCTTCGCCCATGACGACCAAGAAAAGAATCACACTGGAAGACGTCAGCAGAGCCGCCGGAGTATCATTGAGCACCGCGTCCATGATACTCAGCGGACGGCCGGACGTTTCCTTCTCGCAGGATACCGTACGGAATGTACGCCGCACGGCGGATGTTCTTGGATATCATGCGCCCGTCAGGCACAGACGCTCCCCCCTATCCTCCAGAAATCTCGTGCTCATCGTCAGTCCCAACGTCGGCAATGCCTATTATGCCAACATGATCCAGGCCATACAGCAGTCGGCCGCACAGCACGACGTATCCACGCTCATCTTCACGACCTACAGAGATTCAGCAAAAGAAACGGAAATCCTTCAGATGGCTCTTGATATGGGCGCATCCGGCATCATTTTCACCATGATGCCCCAGAGCGTGGAGATGCTGGAAAAGGTCAACCACAGTCTTCCCATCGTGGTCATCGGAGACAGAAACACCAGCCTGAACGTAGACACCGTGGAACTGGACAATTACAGTGCTGGCATGCTCGTCGGCAGGCATATGCTCGATCTCGGCCACAGGCACATTGCCTTCATATCCACGACGCTCAACAGTGCCAATGCCATACGCATACGCCGTCTCAACGGTATTCAGGCGGTATACGCCGAAGTGCAGGACGCCTCCGTACAGGTCTTTGCCCGCGATATCACCCCTCAGGAGGAACTCAACGACATCGGCATGGAACACAGAACCGGTTATGAGCTCACTCTGGAATGCCTGAAACGCCGTTCCCGCATTTCCGGCATCGTCGCGGTCAACGACTTCGTCGCCTACGGCGTGCTCGACGCTCTGGAGGAAAAGGGGCTGCGCGTCCCCGAAGACTACAGCGTATGTGGTTTCGACAATCTCTCCGAATCCAGGTTCTGGAGCATCGGACTCACCTCGGTAGAGCACCACATCGAAGAAAAGGGAAGAAACGCCTTCTCCATGCTTTATGGACGCATGACGGGGACAGGCACCCCGCACAATATCACCCGCGTGGAATTTTCCCATCATCTGTTGGAAAAACGCACGACTGCTCCGTATGTCCGGCAGAAACATGAGAACGACTGACGCATTTTTTCCGCATCTTTTCTACAGAATGATTCTCTTCCAAGGAAGATCTCCATGAACCACACCGAAAAGAAGGTGCATGCCCTCTACTGGAGTCAACACCTCAACCGCGCAATAACCTTGCTCCTCTGTCTGGGGGACAGCTTTCTCGACGCCATAGTCCCGATTAAGCTCCATGCCGCCGTCGACATGCACGGCGCCGGCCTCTTCCGTTCCCATTGCGGACTTGTCGCGCTCATGTTTTCAAGCATCATCGACAGCCGTGACGGACATTCGGACAAAAACATGGCATCTCTCTGTTCTGTTTTGCCGAAGCCTTCACAAACCGGTTCGGATCTCTGCTCTGCCGGGATATTCGTCCCGACGGCGCTCAGCCTTCCGGCCCAATCCCCTACCGTACAGACCGTATGTTTTGCGGAAAATTTTCTTCATGCCTCCGGCACCCTTCCCTGAAAACCATGCTGAATACCTTCACATCCAAAGAATAAGAGAACGCCATGCCCATGCTGAACCGTGTTCTTTCCGCTCTTATCCTTCTGTCCGTCATGCTGCTTCATACTCCCTCCCTTGCCGCCGACGTGATGAAAATCGGCGTTCTGCCCGCAGCAGATTCCCTCATTCTTCACGCCGCCAGAGAAGACGGTGTCTTTTCCTCCCACGGTCTGAACGTGGACATTGTTCCCTTCCAGAGCGCGCTCGAACTCGGTGCAGCCATGCGGGCCGGCGCTCTGGACGGGCATTTCGGAGACATCATCAATGTTCTTCTGCAGAATGAAAGCGGCGCACCGCAGATGATCGTGGCCACCACATCCCACTCCGCAGCGAACGCCCGTTTCTTCGGACTTGCCGTCAGTCCGAAATCCTCCACACGGACGCTTGAAGATCTGAAAGGAAAAACCTGTTCCATCGGCCGTGCCACCATCGTGGACTTCGTGCTCGACGCCCTGCTCGAAAGGCAGCAGGCCGCAGACCTGCTGGAAAAGAAAGACATCCGGCAGATTCCCGTGCGCCTTCAGATGCTGCTTGCCGGACAGACGGATTCCGCCCTGCTTCCCGAGCCTCTGCTTTCCCTCGTGGAAGGACAGGGCGCGCATGTTCTGCTCGATGACAGACAGCTTGACCTGCCTCTGGCCGTCATCGCACTGAGAAAGCCGGAACAGGGCATAGATGCCGCATTCACGGACCGCATCGTACGTTTTCGTGCGGCTCTTGCCGAAGAAGCCCGACGCATCAACGACAACCCCGAAGTCTACAAGACCATGATGCAGAATCTCGGCCTTCTCTCCAAGCGTGCCGCCCCGCAGTATACCATGCTTCGCTTCGAAGAGCCTCTCACTCCTCTCGGACTTCCTTCCGAGGAAGATATCCGACACTATGCTTCCTGGATGCAGAAAAACAAACTGCTCAGAAAGGGGATTCCCGCAATCTCCGACATAGTCTTTCAGGTCACAGAATGAATCGCAACGGCGAAAGACTGGAAGTTACGGCCCTGGGCAAACGCTTCGGGAATCGCGACATTCTTTCCGATCTTTCCTTCGGACTGGATGCCGGCTCCTCCCTGTCCGTCATAGGTCCATCAGGCTGCGGCAAGAGCACGCTTCTTTCCATGATTGCCGGGCTCACCTGCTCCACCTGTGGGCAGATCCTGCTGCCTCCCGACTGGAAAACGGCCTTCATTCTTCAGGATTATGGTCTTTTTCCATGGAAAAATGTCCGTGACAATCTGGCGCTCCCTCTCGAACTTTCAGGAAAAGGCCGCAGCGAACGCTTTCGTGCCGTTTCCGACATGCTGAGGGAACTGGGCATGCAAGGACTTGAGATGCGCTTTCCCGTCCAGCTTTCCGGCGGCCAGCGTCAGCGCGTGGCCATAGGACGCGCGCTCATTTCCCGTCCGGATCTGCTGCTCATGGACGAACCCTTTGCCGCTCTCGACGCCATTACCCGCGAACATCTGCAGAATCTGCTTCTTGCCGTCTGGCAGCGCCGGCGCATGAGTTTCATTCTGGTTACCCACAATGTGGCGGAGGCAGTATTTCTCGGCCGTTTCATCATGGTGATGGGGGGATCTCCGGCAACAAGAAAACTGTGGATCGACAATCCCTGCTTCGGAGACGCATCCTGCCGAGACAGCGACGCCTACTTTTCCGTCATGAGAAAAGTCCACGATGCTCTGGAACTTGCGGAATCTTCCGTTTCCGTAAAGGATCGTGCATGAAAATTCTCGACATTCTGTTCCGCTACTGCGTCGCTTTTGCCGTACTTCTTATGCTCTGGCAGATCGGAGCATGGACACTCGGCCCCTATCTCCTTCCGTCTCCTATAGACGTACTCGACGCATGGCTGCATGCCCTGCTGGACCCCGTCATGAGAGGCCACATTCTGAGCAGCAGCTTCCGTGTCGTCTCGGCCATGGTGCTGGCCTGGATCGTTGCCTTTCCCCTCGGCATACTGCTCGGGTACCGGAGACGCATCGACCGATACATATCGCCCATGGTCTTTCTGACGTACCCTCTGCCCAAAATCGTGCTGCTGCCCGTTTTTCTCACGCTGTTCGGTCTTGGCGACCTTTCAAAGATTCTGATCATCGCTCTGACAACCGGCTATCAGATTCTCGTGGTCACCCGGGACGGCATACGCCAGCTCGATGCCCGTTATCTTGATGCGTTCCGAACCCTGGGAGGCTCGCCGTGCCAGCTTGTCCGTCATGTGCTCATCCCGGCGGCACTGCCCAACGCCATGACAGCCCTCAAGGTCAGCAGCGGCACGGCCGTGGCGGTGTTGTTCATGGCCGAATCCTTTGCTACACAGACCGGACTCGGCTTTCTCATCATGGATGCCTGGGGGCGAGGCGATCAGCTGGAAATGTTCTGCGGCATTCTATCCATGAGTCTGCTCGGACTTTTAATCTACGAAATCTGTCATATCGCCGAAAGGGTTCTGTGCCGCTGGAAGCGACTCGAAAACAGGAGATGACCCATGCTTCGTTTTGAATCGGACTACGGAGAAGGCGCACATCCGCGCATACTGCAACTACTTGCCGCCAGCAATCTCGAACAGACTCCGGGCTACGGGGAAGATCATTACAGCGAAGAGGCCCGCTCTCTTATCCGCACTGCCTGCCGTGCTCCGGAGGCCGACGTTCATTTTCTTGTCGGCGGCACACAGACGAACTTCATCGTCATAGAGGCGGCCCTGAAACCGTGGCAGGGAGTGCTCTGTGCCGACAACGGTCACATCAACGTACACGAAACAGGTGCCGTGGAGGCCACGGGACATAAAGTTCTGGCTCTGCCCGCCCATGAAGGAAAAATCAACGCCGATCAGATACGTAAGGCGTGTTCCGCCCATTATGCGGATGAATCACACGAACATATGGTACAACCTGGGATGGTGTACCTTTCTTCTCCTACGGAGTTCGGCACGCTGTACTCCAGGGCAGAAATGACGGACATCAGCCGCGCCTGTCGCGAACTCGGCCTTTTTCTGTACGTGGACGGAGCTCGTATGGGGTACGGTCTCATGTCCGAAGCAAACGACATGAATCTTGCCGACTACGCAGCACTTTGCGACGTCTTCAGCATCGGCGGCACGAAAGTCGGCGCTCTTTTCGGGGAAGCCGTCGTCATCGCCTCACCCGCCCTTAAAAAGGATTTTCGTTATCTCATGAAGCAGCGGGGCGCCATGCTTGCAAAGGGCAGACTGCTGGGACTGCAGTTTCTGGCTCTTTTTCAGGATGATCTGTATTTCCGCATTTCGGCACAGGCCGACGCCCTCGCCATGAAACTGCGCCGCGCCTTTCTTGAACAGGGCTGGAAGCTGCTCTATGATTCCTTTACAAACCAGCAGTTTCCCATCATTCCAAATAATGTTCTTCAGAGACTGAGCGGTGACTATTCCTTCAGCTTCTGGCAGAAGATCGACGAAACGCACAGTGCCGTACGATTCTGCACCAGCTGGGCCATTATGGAAGAATCCGTCGACAGACTTATTGCCGATCTGAGAAAGCCAGAACTGGAAC
>USNI01000015.1 GCA_900555975.1 uncultured Desulfovibrio sp.
CCTTGACCAGTTCTATAGCATGCTTGAGATAATCTTCCACAGGGGACCTCCTTATAAAAAAGTAATATATCCTATGTAAACGCAATCTGAACTTCTGTCAAATGCAGCAAAAAAAAAGAAAGACTTCCAAAATAAAAGAACTATGCGTCCGCCTTTCCTAGTGCCGCAATGAAATTCGAGCATACATAGCCTGATGCGTCATGAGGCTGTTTCTAAAAAAAAGAAAAGAAAAACGACAATCCCAGGATGATTCAGAAACCGGATGACATACAGGGATGAACGGAATCATGCAGTACCGCTGCGAAAATGAAACAGTTGCCGGATGTCATCTTTCCATAGATACATGTTACCGGAAAAACTCTTTTCACCCGCCAGTGCATCAATGAACAATATAGGAAGGCTATATTCAATAATAATATACTGTCACGCCATATCATGGAGCTGACAGGACTCGTCCTCTGCGCAGCCTGATCCTTTCACGAGAGTATTCCGCCGGCATCCGTCCGTCGTTCCGTGGACGTTCCGCTCCCTGCTGACGGATGTTCTCCGAATCTGTTCCAGAAAGAATTTCAGCAGGTTGACGACAGGAATGAGGACCCATCGGCTGCGCCGGCGGTTCTTCTTGTGCGCGGCAAGGCCCCTTACCAGCCGCGACCTCACAGACGCATGTATGATCCGACACCTGCCTTTCTGCCGCCGCGCCCCGTAAACGGACTTCCGGCCTGCGGTATGCTCAGCTGCTGTCAGAGTCCGTCCTCGGACAGTTGCCGCCCGACGTGCCCGGCTCTTTTGTCTTCTTCCTGCCCGGCATATCGACATGGTCACGGCGTCAGAACCTCCGCCACCTTGCCCGGCAATTCAAAAGGAGTGCGCATGTCATGCTCATGACAATAAAGTTTCGCTCCAGCCCAGGTCTTCTTTTAACCAAAAGACCCGGCTTCTGCGTTCCAGAAACCGGGCCTTTGATCGTGATGCCGGAACGTTTTCCGGCGGAATGTTTACTGCTTGGCAACGAGTATGACATGCGGCGCCTTGATGGCTGCCTGTACGCGCACGCCCTCGGCTATGCCTGCCTCATCGGCGCTGTCCACGGTGCACACGGACGTGAGACGATCTCCGTTATCCAGCTCCACGGCGACGCTGGCCATGATTTCTCCCTTCTTCACCTGCTTCACCGTGCCGGGCAGCATGTTGCGGGAAGAAAAGACATAGCCCTCGGCTTCACGCACGAGAAGCACGTTCACGCCCTTCACCATGACCAGCACTTCACGACCGGGGCAAAGGCCCAGCGTTTCCGTACTCTTGTCGGTGACAATGGCGGAAACCTTGAGACCGCCCTTGAGGTCGATGGAAATCTCGTCATTGACCGCACCCTTCTTTACGGCCGTCACCACACCATCCAGAATATTTCTCGTCGTAACCTTCATACGAAGCACTCCTTGCAACATTGTTGCCGACAAGCTAATCACGCAGCGACATATGTCAATCCCCCCCGGCATTCCCGGCAGCACGTCCCTCGGCATGGACTGCATCGTTATCCACGAAAATCATTTATTTTTTCAGAACTTCCTTCCAGACCATGATTTCAGAAAAAAGACACCGGGATTGTGCAGCGTTTGTCGTCACCTCTTGGCGTAGAAGCTTCCGTCGTCCCTCCGTCACATCTTTCAGAAGCCCTGCATCCAGGATTTCAACGGAAGATCTGGTGCCTTTTCCCATGATGCCCTCATCTCTGAGTCTGCGGATGATGCGCGTCAGCGTCGTTGTCCCAACCACAAGTCAGCCTTTCCACCGACAGTGCGCCTGCAGATCCGGCCGGAAAAAAGAAGACGCCGCCTGCCTTTTTCTCAAGACAGACGGCGTCTTCCGTCGATCCCATGCGGCGCCTGCCGGTTCACGGCAGGCACGCGGAAACATGCTCCCGCATTCCCCGGTACCATGTCCGCCGGCATTTCAAGAGTCCCGGCGACGCCTCGGGCTGCCGGCAGTTCCTGCCGGACACGGCTTTTTTCGGAAAAAGCGGCAGGAAAAACCGACGCATCAGGCTCTTCGTACGCTATGGTGTACGGTGATTCCTTCGAAAAGCGAAGCCGTAATCAGACAATGCTTCACAATTCTGGCGCAGTGCTCAAGCTTGGGCACATATTCGTCATCCACGTCCACGGTCACGTCCAGGCTGATTTCGGCCAGACGCGTGACGCCCTGTCCGTTCAGGCGCTTGTAGCCCGTGGCCGTGGCCTGGATCCGGTGGAAGGGCACGTCTCTGGCAAGAAGCGCGGCACGGATGCTGCCGCAGTAGCAGCTGAGGGCGGCGGAAAGAAGCAGAATGGATGAATTTCCGCCCCTGGCCTCCTCAGGATAACCGGAATAGTCCATGACGATGTTGCCCAGCACCGGCGATCCGGTCAGAATGGTGTAGACGTCGCCTTCCTGAACATATTTGACCTGAATTTCCTGTGACATGACGCCTCCTTGATGAAAAACATCCGTTGAAAACATTGATCCGGAAGCCTTTCCGACCGGTCCGTCCGGTACGAGGAAAGACGTTTTTCTGCCCGTCCGAAAAGAAAATCCGCCCGGACACGGCCGGGATCAGCCGGCAAACCTGAGCGGTTCGGCCAGCTGACGCAGCAGCGCGGGCACGGAGTACATGGCCAGAGCGGAACTGCGGGGATTTTCCGGAAGCGGTGCAGGCACCGTGGTCATGTCGAGCATGCATCGCCCCGCCCGGGCAACGATGTGATGTCTGGTACCCGGCGCCTGAGGATCCGCAATGAGACGCATCCGTGTTCTTTCCGGTCCCGGTCCTGCAAGGGCCAGTGCCACGGCAACATTGACATTGGCCGGAAAAAGACGGATCGCCTCCTCGGCGAAACCGTCGAAGAGAACACGCGCTTCCGGAGAAACCGGCTCGCCAGCATCCTCCGGCACGGGGGGCAGTCCGGAAATGTCGCTCAGACCGAGACTCACGGGTTTCTTGATCGTCGTGAGGGAAAGGCTCTCCAGGCCCATTTCCCGCAAGGTGCGGATACCGTCCAGGCCCGCGACGGCGCCCGAAGGCACATGCACAAGAGAATCTCCCGCCATGACTTCCCCGAGCAGGGACTCGTCCAGCACAAAGCCGCCCACGCTCAGGCATATGATTTCCCTGTGCGCCGCCATGGCGGCCCGGACGATGGCGGGCATGGCGGAAGCGCTGGCAGTCTCGACGACAAGATCGCATTCGCTGATGAGTTCTTCCATGGAACGCGCCGGAACGCCCAGTTCCTGTCCGAGTTTTTCCGCATGCGCCCGCGTACGGGAAGCCACAGCGGACAGTTCGTACAGCTGCTGCATATTGTCTCGGATATGGATGGCGAGCAGCCGTCCTATGGTGCCACAGCCGATGATGCCGATGCGTTTGCGTTCCATATGTCTCATTCCTGCAATGAAAATAAAAAGAAAGGCCGCGTTCCCGAAGGAACGCGGCCGGAGAGGTCTGCGCTCCCGGACGTGTCTGCCGAAGGACCCCCGTCGGCATTCGTCCCGGTCCGGGTCACGTTTGCGGACGGCGCGGGACGCCCCCTGTGTCTGAAAAGGATGCCGGAGCGATGGCCCAGAGGGGCTACAGTACGGCTACGGCTTCAACTTCCACCTTCGCGCCCTTGGGAAGCGCGGCAACGGCCACGCAGGAGCGGGCAGGAGCGTCGGAAGAGAACGTCTCGGCGTATACGCTGTTGACGGCCTGAAAATCGGCCATGTCCGTCAGAAACACCGTCGTCTTCACCACATTCTCAGCCGTGGCGCCGGCAGCGGCAAGCACGGCCTTCATGTTCTGAAGCGCTCTTGCGGTCTGCTCCCTGACGTCATCGGAGACCAGTTCTCCGGTAGCCGGATTCATGCCGATCTGGCCGGACAGATAAAGAACGTTGCCGGCCTTGATGGCCTGGGAATACGGGCCGATGGCCGCGGGAGCGTCAGCAGAAAAAACAACGCTTTTCATGAGATTACCTCTGCAGTGAGATTACTTTTTCCAGTTGAACGTGAATACCTGCTCCACATCGGGATGCAGGCTCAGATGCACGGGACAGGTATGGGCGCAGTTCTCGATGGCGGCCTTCTGACGGGGGAGATATTCCCGGTCGGGCATATCGAAGGTGATTTCAATCTTGCCTATGCGGCGGGGATTGGCGCTCATGGTCTTGGTGATTTCGATGGAGGTTCCGGTCACGTCGATATCGTGCGTCTTTGCATAGATGCCGATAATGGTCATGCAGCACGAAGCCAGTGCGGTCGAGCACAGATCCGTCGGAGAAAAGGCTTCGCCCTTGCCGTTGTTGTCCACCGGAGCATCGGTGACAATCTTCGTTCCGCTCGCGATATGGGTGCATTCCACGCGCAGATCGCCAAGGTACACAGCTTTCATGTTTGCCATACCATCCATCTCCTTGTTGATATGTAGATTTCTTTTTTCAGGCTAACGCGAATCCGTTCATTTAGTCAACAGTTTACTGTCGACAAAAGTAAACGTGCACACATTTCCTCAAAAAATCCACGGAGGTCGGGAAGACATGCCCCGTCCGTCCCCGTGTCGCGCCTACTCCGCGAAGCGCACCTTCTTCGGTCCGGCATGCCGGGGTTCCGGCACTTCGCAATGCTGCGCAAGACGCTCTGCAGATTCGGCATAGTGCTCCCGGACGGTTTTTTCAATGCGGCCGCGGTCGCCGGAACACAACGCGTCATAAATCCGGCTGTGCCGGTCGTACAGCTCTTCCGGGGTATAGAGCGTACGCCACTGCTGATACATGAGAAACTTGGAAATCACGCGGCTGGAACGGCTGGCAAGCGTGCGAAGCAGAGGATTGTCCGAGAGGGAAAGGATGGTTTCATGAAACTGACTGCCCAGAGAGGCCTGCTCCTCGGAAACCACCGTCTCCTTTCTTGCCGCACGCATACGATCAAGAAGGGATATCAGTGTGTCGCGCACATCGGCGGGGAGACCTCCGACCGCGTTGGCCGCGGCCGTGCCCTCAAGCAGCCCGCTCAATTCATAGCTGTTGCGGATGCCGTCGGGCGTGAGTATGGTCACGCATTTGCCGCGCTTTGGATGCGTCATGAGCAATCCTTCCGCCTCAAGCTGATAAAGAGCCTCTCGGACCGGCGCACGACTGATGCCGCATTCCTCGGCAAGACCGGCTTCCCCCACGCAGTCCCCTCCCTTCAGCTTCCCATTTCGAATACGCTGTCTGATGAGATGGGCGACCTGCTCACGATATGTCTGCTTGCTGAACTGCTGCATACGTCCTCCGTTATAATGGAACAAGGAACGCTATAGGATATCCACGGTACTGCCGTCAAATGTCATGTTTCGCCGTGCTCACCAAATTTCCGATCACCGGCGAAACAATGCGGAAGGCCTGCGGAGACACCGCGGCAATGACACCGCGTCGGCCTGCGTTGACGAAAAGCTCCGGCAACTGCATGAGCGTCTCCTGCATGAACACGGGCAGCGGCGTCTTCAGACCGAACGGGCATATGCCGCCAGGCTGAAATCCGGTCAGTTCCAGCGCCGTTTCCGGCGACGAAGGAACGAGACGGCGTATCCCGGACAAGCGTTCCAGCCTGTGCATGGACACCCGCTGATCCCCGTGCATGAGCACCATGACGGCACGCAGTTCATCTCCGCTTTTTCCGTTGTCGAAGACCAGACTCTTGACGACGGCGTGTTCATCAATCCCCAGTTTGCGGGCCGCATCGCGGGTACCTCCACGTTCGACATAATCGTAATCAAGACGTCGCGCGGCAATCCCCGCCTCAGCCAGCACCTGCAGCGCAGCAGGCAGCATTTCCTCTCTTTTCATGGATGAGACCCCCTACAGCAGGCAGCATTTCCTCTCTTTTCATGGATGAGACCCCCTGCCGACATTGATTTCATGTTTTTTCAATTTTGTCGACAGAAATCGGTCGACAAATATTGACATGAGTTTTTCTTATTCCATATACTGTCGACAGAAGAAAGAAGGAATCGCCCTCATCCACGATTCACAACCGTTTCTCACTCAGGAGAGTAGTATGAACGCCAAGTGTTCCGGACTTGTCTGCCGCGATTGCGGGACGAAACTTGCAGAGTCGGAGTTTTCCCTGACCTGCCCGATATGCGGTGCCCCGATGCGGGTCGATTTTCCGGCGGAGGCCATCAGAGACGCTCTGAAGGATGGCATGCCCGCCTATGATGACCGTTCCTATCTGTATCAGTGGCGTTCCATACTGCCCATATCGGATGAATCCCTCATTGCCCGCGTAACCCTGGGTGAAACAGAAACGCCGCTTCTGCGCTCCAACCGTTACGGCCAGTCGCGGGGCATTGCCGACCTCTACTTCAAGGTTGAACAGGGGCCGACGCTCTCTCTTAAAGACAGAGGCACGTCCCTGTGCGTGCTGAAGGCCATCGAGCAGGGCTGCCATACCGTCTGTCTCTCCTCTTCCGGAAACAATGCGGCCAGCATTTCCGCCTACGGCTCCCGTGCAGGTCTCCGTCCTGTGGTGTTCGTACAGAAGCAGGTTTCCGCGGCCAAGATTTCCAAGAGCCTCGTCTACGGCGGCACGGTCATCCGCATCGACGGCGACATGGCGGCCGCAAGCCGCATATGCAAGGAAATGGTGCAGGAAAAGGGCTGGTATCAGTGCGGAGGCCCGAATCCCTACCGCGTTGCCGGCAAGCGCACCTTCGCCTACGGCATCGTGCAGCAGCTCGGCCGCGCTCCCGACACCATTCTGATTCCCTGCGGCGGCGGCGCGGGCATGGTGGCCGCCTTCGACGGCTTTTCCGAAATGCTGGCTGCCGGCATCATCGACCACATGCCGCGCATCGTCGGTGTGCAGCTTACCGCCTGCAACCCCATCGCCACGGCCTTCCGTGAAGGCAAGGACACCGTCGTTCCGATAGAAAAGAAGCCTTCTCTTTCGGACGCCATCATGAACAACAATCCCCACTGGGGCAAATACTGCCTTCAGGCGGCCCGCAGCACGGGCGGCACCATGCTGGAAGTGTCCGACGAGGACTTCCTCCGCACCATTCGCGAACTCGGACGGACGGAAGGAATTTTCGTGGAACCCGCCGGCGCCGTCACCGTGGCTGCGCTGGACAAGCTCATCAGGACTCCCGGCTTCGAACAGCCCGGAGTGACGGTATGCAACCTGACGGGACACGGTCTGAACGCCCCTCAGGTTGCGACCAGAGAAGATGAGTATCCGGACGTCGTCGCTCCCTCCGTTGAAGCGGTGGAGGCACGTCTTCAGGACATCGGGCAGATCTGACGCTCAGGAATGGAAGGCATATCAAACGCCGGAAACATATCCGTACGTCGACAACAAGGAACGTACTGCGACGGATATGATCATAAAGGAACACAAAGGAGGTTAGTATGATCAAACTGTCCTGGCTACTCACTCCCGTCATGATCCTGACTCTGGGGATGGGCGGAACGGCCCTGGCACGAGATTTTGTCATCGGCGTGCAGAGCATTGCGGAAACTCTTGATCCGCATGACTCCATGGCGGGACAGGGTTTCGACTACCGCGGCCATGTGTATGATTCCATTGTCTGGCTGGACGGCACAGGCAATCCCAAACCCGGTCTGGTCACGGACTGGAAGTGCGTTGATCCCTACACCTGGGAACTGACCGTCCGCTCCGACGTGAAGTTCCATGACGGCTCTCCCCTGACCGCCGAAGACATCGCCTTCTCCCTGTGGCGCACCTGCCACGTTCCCGGCACGGACAATCCCATGTCCATCGTCGGCAATCTGGTCAGCGAACGCATCGTCGTCTCTCCCACCAAACTGATCCTGAAGACTCCCACTCCGCAGCCCATTCTGATGCGGTACATGGGTCTCGTGCCCGTGGTCTCCAAGGCTGTCGGCGAAAAGCACATGGAAGTCAACGACTATAATACCGGCGTGGCCAGTATCGGCACCGGTCCCTACAAGCTGAAGGAATTCGTCACCGGTCAGCGCATCGTGCTGGAACGCAACGACAATTACTGGGGCGAAAAGCCCGCATGGGAAACCGTAACGCTGCTCAACATCGAAAAGCCTGAAAGCCGCGTGTCAGCTCTTCTCGCCGGCGACGTGGATCTGATCAACGAAGTGCCCGCCGAACAGATTCAGAATCTGGACAACAACAACGCCGTCAAGGTCTGGCGCGCCAAGTCCACGCTGTTCCGCTTCCTGATCATGGATCAGTTCACAGACTCCCCCTCGGACATGACCGACAACGACGGCAAGCCCATGACCAAGAATCCCTTCAAGGATCACAGGGTCCGTCAGGCCATTTCTCTGGCCATCAACCGTGAAGCGCTGATCCAGACCGCTCTGGAAGGTCTCGGCATTCCTGCCGGTCAGCTGCTCGACGAAGGCTTCACCGGCGTGGATCCCACGCTGAAGCCCGACACCTACAACCCCAAGGAAGCCAAGCGCCTGCTCACCGAAGCCGGATATCCCGACGGTTTCAGAGTCGTGCTCCACGGTTCCTCCGGCCACTACTACAATGCGCCTCAGGTCGTGGAAACCATCGGACAGATGCTGGCCCGCGTCGGCATCAAGACCACCATCGAAATCCATCCCCGTGCGGAATACTCCAGAGCCGGCCGTCGTTTTGAATACAGTTTCGCGCTCTTCGGCTGGGGCGTGAACGTGGGCGAAACCAGCGAATCCATCATGGCGCTGCTCATGACCAACGATCCCGAAACCGGCACCGGCTTCGCCAACCGCGGTCGCTATTCCAACCCCGCCGTGGACGAAGCGGCCCGTGCGGCTCTTGCCGAATTCGATCCCGAGAAGCGCGACAAGCTGCTTGCCAAGACCGTACGCATCGCCATGGAAGACTACGGCATCATGCCCCTCTACTTCGGCATGGGCGTCTGGGCCTCCAAGGCCGACGTCAAGTTCGATGCCCGTCCCGACAGCCGCACCCTGGCCATTCTGGCCACTCCGGCCGACGGCAAATAATTCGTCATTGAACCCGCTTTCCGGTCGGGATGCCCGCTCCCGGCCGGAAACGGCCTTCATCCCGGTTTTGTATCCGCTGTCCTCTAGCACTGCCTGAGAAGCGCTCCCCAACCGCATTCGCCCGGCAACCTCCTCGAAATATGTTCTTGCCCGGTCGAAACCGTCAGAAACAAGATTCCCCGACTGTCTGCGGCAGACACGGATCATCCCACCCCGTACAGAAACATGCAGCGAGGCGCATTCCGCGCTCCGCACGCAGGCCGTGCCGACATGACGGAGATTTGCCAAGATACGCGTTACGAAACCCCGGTTCGGCGCAGGCCGGCGACCATGTCCCCTCTGCGTAGCCGGTATGCTCCAACCCGATCCTGAGGGGGAGGCATAAATGTTTGTTTTTTTCATTCGAAGATTCGGTCAGGCCATTCTGGCCCTGTTCGTCACCTCCATACTCATCTTCCTTGCGGTCTATGCCATCGGCGACCCTGCCGAAGTGCTGATCGACCCGCAGGCTCCCGATGAACAGGTCGCACGTCTGCGGGCCGTTCTCGGTCTGGACAAGCCTCTCTGGCAGCAGTACCTCTTCTTCCTTGAAAGAGCCGCACACGGCAGTCTCGGACTGTCCTACTTCTACAAGGTGGACGCGCTCGACCTCATTCTGCAGCGTATGCCCGCCACCATCGAACTTGCCCTGGTCGCCTCCATGCTGGCGCTCGTCATCGGCATTCCGCTCGGCTTCATCGCCGGCGCCCGCCCCGACAGCCTGCTCGGACGCTCCATCATGGGCTTCTCCATCGCCGGATTCAGTCTGCCGGCCTTCTGGGTGGGACTATGTCTGATCAAGTTCTTCGCCGCCGATCTCCAATGGCTGCCGTCCATAGGCAGAGGCGAGACGCGTGAGCTGTTCGGCATACAATGGAGCATACTGACGCTTGACGGATGGTCGCACATCATCCTGCCTGCCATCACCCTGTCACTGGCAAAACTCGCTCTCATCATCCGTCTGACCAGAGCAGGCGTACGTGAAGCCATGCTCATGGACTACATCAAGTTTGCCCGTGCCAAGGGTCTGGCCCCGTGCCGCATCCTCGGCGTGTACGTCATGAAGAACATCCTCATTCCCATCATCACGGTATTCGGCATCGAACTTGCACGACTGCTCACCGGTGCCATGATCGTGGAATCCGTCTTCGCATGGCCCGGCATGGGCAAACTGCTCATTGACTCCATGGGCGTGCTGGATCGTCCGATTCTCGTCTCCTTCCTTCTCATTACCGTGACGACGTTCATCGTCATCAATTTCATCGTCGACCTGCTCTATTCGGTCATAGACCCCCGCATCCGCCTTGGAGGAGGATCACGCAATGACTAAGACTTCCGCCTCTGCTCCCGGGCAGGAAGAAAGTCGCTTCGGAAGGGTTGCCAGAGAATATTTCGAAAGCCCTCTGGCGACCATCGCTCTGGTAGTGTTCTGCCTTATTCTGCTTGCCGCTTTGTTTGCCCCCTGGCTTTCTCCCCAGAATCCCTACGATCCTCTGGAGATCAACTTCATGGACGCCCGACTCGCCCCCGGCAGTCCCGCTTCCGAAACGGACATGACCTACTGGCTCGGAACCGATGCTCAGGGCCGCGACATGGTCAGCAGCATCCTCTACGGCATCCGCATCAGCCTCGCCGTGGGCGTGATGAGTTCCTTCATCGCCATGCTTCTGGGTGCAGCCCTCGGTCTCATCTCCTCCTATCTCGGCGGCTTTTTCGACGCGCTGCTCATGAGAATCGTGGAAATACAGATCAGCCTGCCGTCCGCTCTCGTGGCGCTGGTGTTCATCGCCCTGTTCGGCCGAGGCGTGGACAGGCTCATCATAGCTCTGGTTCTGGTGCAGTGGGCCTACTTCGCAAGAACGGTACGGGCATCGGCCCTGTCGGAAAAGAACAAGGAATACGTGGAAGCCGCCACATGTCTGGCCATGCCCACCTGGCGCATCATCTTTCAGTACATCTTTCCCAACTGTCTTGCCCCGCTTCTGGTCATCGTCACCATCCAGATGAGCCATGCCATCACCCTTGAGGCTTCCCTCTCCTTCCTCGGACTGGGCCTGCCCATCACCGAGCCTTCCCTCGGTCTGCTCATCTCCAACGGATTCCGGCATCTGATGAACGGACGGTACTGGATCAGTATGTATCCCGGCGTAGCGCTCTTCATTCTCGTCATGGCCATCAACCTGGTGGCCGACCGTCTGCGCGACATCTTCAACCCGCGGCTGCAGCGCTGAAGGAGCTTCCATGTCCGACATCGTTCTCGACGTTGACAATCTGCATACGCACTTCTTCACCCGGCGCGGTCTGGTGCGTGCCGTGGACGGCATCAGCTTCCAGGTGCACAAGGGCGAAGTCGTCGGCCTGATCGGAGAATCCGGATCCGGCAAAAGTGTGACCGGCTTCTCCATCATGCGCCTCGTGGACGCCCCGGGACGCATCGTGGAAGGTCAGATCCGCTTTCTCGGCCATGATCTGGCCAGCCTCACCGAAAGACAGATGAGGAACCTGCGCGGCTCCCGCATCGCCATGATCTTTCAGGATCCCATGATGACGCTCAATCCGGTCCTGCGCATCGACACGCAGATGATCGATGCCGTTCTGGCCCATGACAACGTCAGCAAGGCGGAAGCGCGCATCCGTGCAAGGGACGCGCTCGGCAAGGTGGGCATTCCCTCGCCCGAAGAAAGACTGAAGGCGTATCCCCATCAGTTCTCCGGAGGCATGCGTCAGCGCGTCGCCATCGCCATCGCCATGCTGCACAAACCGGAGCTGCTCATAGCCGACGAACCGACCACCGCGCTCGACGTCACCATTCAGGGCGAAATCCTGAGCGAGATGCAGAAGCTGTGCAAGGAAAGCGGCACCTCGCTCATATGGATCACCCATGACCTTGCCGTCGTGGCTGGTCTTGCCCACTCCATCTGCGTCATGTACGCCGGCAAAATCGTGGAATACGGCCCTGTGGATGACGTGCTGGATCGTCCTCTTCATCCGTATACGCAGGGTCTGCTGCGCTCCATCCCCGGCGAAAGCCTCATGGAAAAGGGCAAGCCCCTGAAGCAGATCCCCGGTTCCATGCCTTCTCTGCTCTCGCTGCCGCCGGGATGCGCCT
>USNI01000016.1 GCA_900555975.1 uncultured Desulfovibrio sp.
TCTTCGGTCAGAGTCCGCGCGCGTTCCGCAATACCGAGCTTGTGTACAGCAACGACGTGGCACGCATCGCACGGGACATGGGCTATGCCGTCATCCTGGCCGAAGGCGCGGACAATGTGCTCGGCTGGCGCAGTCCCCACTTCGTCTACCGTCCCGCGGGCTGTCCGGACATGAAGCTCATGCTCCGGAGCTATTCCCTCTCCGACGACATTTCCTTCCGCTTCTCCAACAGAGAATGGCCCGCCTATCCGCTCATGGCCGAAACGTTCGCTGAATGGCTGAAGCGCGTCAAGGGCAACGGCGACGTGATCAATCTCTTCATGGACTACGAAACCTTCGGCGAGCATCAGTGGGCGGACACCGGCATCTTCGACTTCATGCGCGCCCTGCCGGATCAGGTGCTGAGCGATCCCGATCTCGACTTTCTCACCGTGTCCGAAGCGGCGGACCGCTACCCTGCCCGTGACTTTCTGGACGTTCCCGGTTACATTTCCTGGGCCGACGCCGATCGCGGACTGTCCGCATGGCTCGGCAACGACATGCAGAAGGACGCCTTCCGCGCCCTGTACGAATGCCTCGGACTCGTGAAATACGTCAACGATCCGGCGCTCAACGAGGACTGGAGAAGACTGCAGACGTCCGATCATCTCTACTACATGGGCACTCCCCATGCCGCGGACGGCGACGTTCACAAGTACTTCTCCCCCTACAAGTCGCCTCTGGAGGCGTACACGAACTACATGAACATTCTGGCTGACTTCCGCGTCCGCCTTTTTGCGAAGGCCAACCAGTAGCCATGCCACGAAACTGACGCAAAAGGCCCCGCTTCTCTTCCGGTCTTCCGGGGAAGCGAGGCCCTTCGCGTCAGAATTCTTTTTTTATGGAGTTTTCATGAATCACCCTTCACGCACTCACCTTTTCGAGGTCAGCTGGGAAGTGTGCAACAAGGTCGGCGGCATCTATGAAGTCGTCGCCAGCAAGGCGCAGCAGGCCATGCGCGCCTTTGACGGCGAATACATCCTCATAGGGCCGGACACCAAGCACAACACCGAGTTCACCGAGACGGACGAGCCTTACTGGGATGCGCTGCGCTACCCTCTCAAGGACAAGGGCCTGCGCTGCCGTTTCGGCCGCTGGGAAATTCCCGGTCGTCCGCGCGTCATTCTCGTCGACTTCAACGGTCGGCACGACTCCAATCAGATTCTCCGTCAGCTCTGGGAACGCTTCGGCGTCGATTCTCTGTCCGGAGGCTGGGACTACATCGAACCCGTGCTCTTCAGCTATACCTGCGGCGAAGTGATCGCCACCATCCATCAGGTGCTGGCCAACCGCAACAAGAGTCACGGCATCGCCCACTTCCATGAATGGATGTGCGGCGCGGGCATTCTTGCGCTCAAGCAGCTCGCCCCCTCCATGGGTACGGTGTTCACCACTCACGCCACCGTGCTCGGCCGCGCCATGGCCGGCAACGGCGTGGACATCTACGCACGCATGTCGGAAATCTCCCCCTCCCAGGAAGCCTTCCGCTACAACGTGACCGCCAAATGCTCCATGGAAACGGTCAGCGCCCGCGAAGCCGACGTGTTCACCACGGTGAGCGGCATCACCGCCGAAGAGGCACGCCTCTTCCTCGGCCGTACCCCCGACGTCATCACCGACAACGGACTCGATCTTTCCGTGATCCACGACTACAGCGCCGACCGCGAAAGCGCGCTGAAAAACCGCGCCCGGCTGCTCGAACCCGTGAGCCGCCTGCTGCGTCGCGACATCACCCCCGACACCCGCATTCTGGTCATCTCCGGACGCTACGAGTACCACAACAAGGGCGTGGATCTCTTCCTCGACGCGCTGGCCAGGGCCCGTGCCTCCATGAAGAACACCTCCAGCAAGGTGCTTGCCCTCATGCTCATGATGGGCGGACATACCGGCGTGGATGCCAACGCCGTGAGCGGCGATCCTTCCATTGTGGCCGATCCTTCCCTGCCCGGTGCGGGCTTTCTCACCAGCCATCAGGTCTACGACGCCCCTCATGACCCCATTCTCACCACCTGCCGCCGTCTCGGTCTGAACAACGCCGCGGACGACAACGTGCAGGTCGTCTTCGTTCCCGCGCTGCTCGACGGCCATGACGGCTTCTTCAACATGCCCTACTTCGACGTGCTCTCCGGCTGCGATCTCGGCGTGTTCCCCTCCTGGTACGAACCCTGGGGCTATACTCCCCATGAAAGCGCCGCCTACAGCGTGCCCACCGTCACCACCGATCTGTCCGGCTTCGGCCTCTGGATCCGCCAGCTGGAAAACGAAATCGGTCCGCAGCCCGGCATCGGCGTCATCGCCCGCCGCAACAACGACTACGCAAAGACCGTGGAGGCCCTTGCCGACGTCATCGTGCACTACGCCACCTGCCCGGACGAGGAACTCGACCAGCGTCGCCGCACCGTGCGCGCCGCCGCCGCTCACGCCGACTGGAACGAATTCTTCCGTCTCTACATGAACGCCTACGACATGGCCAATGAAAAGGCTCATTTCCGTCGTCACGCATCCAACCACTCCCAGACCGCCAATTTCTCCAAGGAACTCGCCATGCGTCCCTCCACCATTCCCTTCCTGCGCACCCTGAACGCCGTGTCGGAGCTTCCCGAGAAGCTGAGGCGTCTGCACGACATTGCCCGCAACGTGTGGTGGTGCTGGCAGCCCGAGGCGCTGGAACTGTTCAAAAGCATGTCGCCCGAACTCTGGGAAAAGAGCGATCACAATCCCATCATCATGGTGGAGAACACGCCTCCGGAAAGACTGCGTGCGCTGGCCTCCGACATGACCTTCGTGAACAGGCTGAACAAGCTCGCCGAAGCTTTCGACGCCTATATGGCCCAGCCCGTCATCGCCGATACCATGGAGGACGGCACGACGGCCGTTTCTCCGGAACGTCCCGTGGCCTATTTCTCCACGGAATACGGTCTGCATGAAAGCCTGCAGCTGTATTCCGGCGGTCTCGGCGTGCTCTCCGGCGATCACCTGAAGTCCTCCAGCGACGAACGTCTGCCTCTTGTCGGCGTGGGCCTGTTCTATCTCAACGGCTACTTCCAGCAGACCGTGGACAAGAACGGTCATCAGAACCCGCAGTACCCCGAGAATCATCCCGCCAACCTGCCGCTTGAGGCCATACTCGACGACAAGGGCGAACCGCTCATGATCTCCCTTCCCCTCGGTACGCGCACGCTCCATGCCCGCATATGGAAGCTGCAGGTCGGTCTCATTCCGCTGTATCTCATGGATACCAACGTTCCGCAGAACAGCGACGACGATCGTCGCGTCACCGCCCGTCTGTATGAAGCCGACCGCGACGTGCGCATGCGTCAGGAAATCCTTCTCGGCATAGGCGGCGTGCGCATGCTGGCCGCCCTCGGCATCACGCCTTCCGTATGGCACATGAACGAAGGGCATTCCGCATTCCTCATCGTGGAACGTCTGCGTCAGCACATGAAGGGCGACGACCTCTCCCTGGAAGAAGCAAAAACCCTCGTGCGAAGCTCCTGCGTGTTCACCACGCACACGCCCGTGGACGCCGGCAACGAACGCTTCTCCGTGGATCTCATGAGCCGCTACTTCCAGCCCTATGCCGAAATGCTGGGCATGGAATGGACCGACTTCCTGAACCTCGGACGGCAGGACGGCGGCGATCCCAACAACTTCGACATGACCGTGTTCGCCCTGCGCATGTCCTCGCAGGCCAACGGCGTGAGCGCCATGCACGGCATGGTGTCCCGCCGCATGTGGCGCAACATCTGGAAGGGATTCACCGAAGCGGAGCTGCCCATCGGCCATGTGACCAACGGCGTGCATACCGCCTCCTATGTCGGCCCCGCCTTCCGCATGCTGCTGAACCGCTATCTCGGTCAGAACTGGCTCGACATGCATCCCGAAGACCCGGCATGGAACAGGGTGCAGTCCATTCCCGACGATGAATTCTGGGCCGCCCGCCGTGCACAGAAGCATACGCTCATCAACGCCCTGCGCGAACGTCTGCCCCTGTGCGCCGCCTATGCCGACATCACCGGAGAAGAGCGTACCCGCTGGCTTTCCGGTCTCACGCAGAACGCGCTCATCATCGGCTTTGCCCGCCGCTTTGCGCCGTACAAGCGCGCCACCATGCTCTTTGCCGATCCCGACCGTCTGGCCCGTCTGCTCAACGATCCCGCCCGTCCCACCGTGCTCGTCATGGCCGGCAAGGCGCATCCCGCCGACAGCAAGGGCATCGAACTCATCGAAGAAGTCGTGCGCTGGTCGCGTGATCCGCGCTTCTTCGGCAGAATCTTCTTCCTGGAAAACTACAACCTCGAAGTATCCCGTCTGCTGTCCCGCGGCTGCGACGTATGGCTCAACACGCCCCGCCGTCCCCATGAAGCCAGCGGCACCAGCGGTGAAAAGGTGCCGGTCAACGGCGGCATCAACCTCAGCATCTCCGACGGCTGGTGGGTGGAAGGCGACAACGGCAAAAACGGCTGGACCATCGGTCCGAAGGCCACCTACGCCACGCTTTCCGCCGAACAGAACGACTATGCCGATGCCGAAAGCCTGTACCAGATTCTGGAAAACGACGTTCTTCCCCTGTTCTTCCATCGCGATTCCGACTCCCTGCCCCACGGCTGGATAACCGTGGCCAAGAACTCCCTGCAGAGCCTCACCGCCATGTACGGCTGCCGGCGCATGGTCCGCGACTACATGGAACAGATCTACATCCCCGCCGCCCGCCGCGGCGTGGCCATGGACGCCGACCGTCAGGCCAAGGCCCGCGCCGTCACCGCCTGGAAGCAGAACATTCCCGGACGCTTCAACACCGTGGTCATCCAGTCCGTCGAGCTGTCCGGCCTTGACGGGGACACCGTGTACTGCGGCAAACCCTTCGCCGTGAAGCTCACGCTCACCCCCGGCGACATGAAGCGCGAAGAACTCCTGGTACAGTTCGTCCTCGGCGTGACCGACGGCATGAACTTCATCGATGAGCCTCAGATCGTGAATCTTGCCCTGACCGGCGAAGAAGACGGCAAGCTCGTCTATGAAGCCTCCTGCGAGGCCAGAGAAAACGGCCTCCATGCCTATGGCGTGCGCGTCGTTCCCTTCATCGATCCTCTGGACAACGTCCTCAGCTCCGGTCTCGTGCACTGGGCGTAACCTTCCGTACCGGTCTTCAGACTCATAAGTAAACGACATTCCCCGCGCCTTCCCTTTCCGAAGGCACGGGGAATGTTTTTTGCGGCATTCCGCACGGAGACGGCAACAGGCTACTTCTTTGCGGCAGGATATCCCACGGGCTGTATCATGTACACCTTCCAGCCGTCCTGCAGGGGCAGCACACCGTCGAGCAGATTCGTCTCCTGCGCCTTCATGACGTTGGCAAGTCCGGCGGATGCGCAGTAGAGCGCCACGTTCTCATACATCGAACCGATATGGAAGGCGGAATAGTGATCGCTCTGCTGAGCGGCATGCAGAAGCACCATGGGCGCTCCGTTCGCATACCGTTTCAGATAGTCTCCCTGCAGCACCTGTTCCAGAATATTCTGTCCGGCATCGTAGCGGTATACGCCGTCGGGCAGCACGGCATACACACCGATGCGCTGGTAGTTCATGGCCGTGGGAACGGTGCGCCTGCCGTCCTCACGGTTCACGCCGCAGGCCGCCCACAGAATGTTCGAGACTTCCTGAAGAGGCAGAGGACGGCTGTCGAACGAACGCTCCACATGCCTTCCTGCCAGAGCCTCCGGCACAGAAAGTCCTCCCTGCTTCTGCGGAGCCGGCAGTTCCACCAGCATGGCCGCCATGGCCGGAGCCGGAGCGGCAAGCGCCATGCAGCACAGTACGGAAAGAAGCATTTTTCTCATATTCATGGCGACACTCCTTTTCCCCGTCGTCCGGTCTTTCGGCCCAACCGCGCACAAGAGCCAGCCTGACTGCCCATGACGGACATCCCTCCGTCTTTGGAAAGGCAAGAAATCCGGACGATGCGGGACTCTTTTGAAAATGCATATCAGAAAAGTCCTGCACCGTCCCGCAGTCTTCAATACTTTGCAAGATTTCCCCGACGACGCGTTCCGGTCCGGAAGCCTCCTCTCCCTTCATTGACGGGCAGCGGAAGGGAATGATACTCTGAAAAAAATTTTGCGCCCGTCCGCTACCGGAACAAGCGCGTGGAGAGCATGCATGCAGCAGAAAGAACTTGTGGAATTCATCGCCAGATCTCTGGTGGACAATCCCGATCAGGTCTCCGTGACCGAAACGGAGGGCGAACAGGGCACGACTCTGGAGCTGTCCGTGTCCAGAGACGATCTCGGCAAGATCATCGGCAAGCAGGGACGTACGGCACGCGCCATCCGTACGCTTCTCGGAGCCGTCTCGGCCAAGACGAAAAAGCGCGTCGTTCTGGAAATTCTCGAATAATGCCCGCTTCCTCTCTTGTTGTTCTGGGGCGTCTTGCCAGACCCCACGGCGTCAAAGGCGACATCCGGGTGGACTACTACGCCGACTCCGCCGAACTGCTGGACAAACCCCTCATGCTTCGTGCGGGACGCTTTGCGCCGCGTCCCATCCGCGTCCGCGACTGGCATCTGTGGAAGGATCAGCTCATTCTCGGCATCGAGGGGTGCAACGATCGTTCCGCGGCCGAACAGCTGCGCGGTCAGGAACTGCTCATCGACGCCTCCTTCCTGCCCGAGGCCGAAGAGGACGAACCCTATCTGCGCGACCTCATCGGCCTTTCCGTGCGCCTTGAAGACGGCACCCTCGTCGGCAGGCTGGAAGACGTGGATTTTCCTGCCGGTCAGGAAATGTGGAGCATACGCGCTCCTGAAGATCAGGGCGGATACGAGATTCTCTTCCCAGCCGTCCCCGAATTCGTGCTGGACATCGATCTTTCCGCGGAAACGGTGACCATCGCGCCGCCGGAAGGCCTGCTCGATCTCTATCGCGAAGGCGCATCCTCCGTTCCCGACGACGGCGATGAAGATGCCGATCAGGAAGAACGTTCCCCCCGCAGGTCATGATCCGTCATGCGCTACAATCTCGTCACCCTTTTTCCCGAGTGGTTCGACTCGCCCTTATCCAGCGGTCTCATGGAAAAGGCGCGTGAATCCGGCATCCTGGAATTTTCCTTTGCCAATCCGCGCGACAAGTCCACGGACCGGCATCATTCCGTGGACGACAGACCCTACGGCGGCGGTCCGGGCATGGTGCTCATGCTGGAACCTCTGGTGAAGACGCTGCGCAACCTCGCCCCCTGCAACGGAAGAAAAGGCAGACTCATCGTCCTTACTCCGGCAGGGCGCCCCTTCACGCAGCAGATGGCACGGGAGCTGGCAAAGGAAGAGGAACTCACGCTCGTCTGCGGCCGCTACGAAGGCTTTGACGCGCGTCTTTTCGATCTGCTCCCCGCAGAACCCGTCTGCGTGGGCGAAGCCGTGCTCAACGGCGGTGAAGCCGCCGCACTGGCCGTCATCGAAGCCACGGCCAGACTGCAGCCCGGCTTCATGGGCAAGGACGAATCCGGCGACGAGGAAAGCTTCAGCAACGGTCTGCTGGAATATCCTCAGTACACGCGGCCGGACTGCTTTGAAGGACTCCGCGTCCCCGAGGTGCTCGAAGGCGGCAACCATGCACTCATCGCGGCATGGCGGCGGGATCAGTCGGTTCTGGCCACGGCAAAGCACCGGCCGGATCTGCTCGATCATGCGGTTCTCACCCATCACGACAGGCAGATTCTGCGTGCCGAACCCCGTTTCCGTCCGGGGAAAAACCTCCATGTGGCCCTGCTGCATCACCCGGTTCGATTAAAAGATCGGAAAACGGGCACAACCTCTTTGACAAACCTCGATATTCACGATATAGCACGAATTTCCCGCACCTATGGGATCAGTGGATTCTTCGTGGTCACGCCGCTGAAGGATCAGCTCAGACTCTTGGCAACACTGCTCTCTCATTGGACGGAAGGGCCGGGACTGTCGTTCAATCCCGACAGAGCCGAGGCCCTTCGACTGGTCAGGCCCGAGGAATCTCTGGAAAGCGCGATTGCGACGTTGACAACCGATCGCGGCCTGCCGCCCTTTGTGGTCGGCACCAGTGCCCAGCCTGTCCTAGATAAAAAACACCGGGAACGCCGGCCCGCGACCACCTTCGACGAGGTGAGACGCAGACTTGCGGACAGGCCCGTGCTTCTCCTGCTGGGAACCGGGCATGGCATTGCGCCTGAGGTGTTGGAGCAATGCGACGCCATCCTGCCGCCGCTGCGCTGGATGGACGATTACAATCATCTTCCCGTACGCGCCGCCGCCGCCATCCTGCTGGACAGGCTGCTCGGCGACCGGGGATAAACACCATTTTCCTCAAGGAGAGTCCCCCTATGGATATCATCAAGAAGATCGAACGCGAACACATGCGCATGGACATTCCGTCCTTCAAGCCCGGCGACTCCGTCAAGGTCTACCTGCGTATCGTCGAAGGCGAAAAGGAACGCATCCAGATGTTCCAGGGCAACGTGATCCGTATTCAGCGCGGCACCACCGGCGCCACCTTCACCGTCCGCAAGATCTCCGACGGCGTGGGCGTGGAACGTATTCTGCCCATGCACTCCCCCTTCATCGACCACATCGAAGTGGTGACCGAAGGCCGCGTGCGTCGTTCCCGTCTGTACTACCTCCGCGATCTGCGCGGCAAGGCTGCCCGCATCAAGCCCCGCAACCGCTATTAAGATTCCGACCCGGACTCCGGGTCAGTCTTTCCAGCAGACAAATCCCCTTCCGGCTTTTCCGGCAGGGGATTTTGTCTATGAGGGCCGCACGCTTTTCCGCCTTTCCGGACCGGTGCGGCGTCGGACCTCTCGAAAAATGCGACGGCACGGTCTTGCCCGAAGAGGCAAGCTGGCTTACGGTCTTCCTGCAGAGACGCTTTCCCGCCCGCAGGACCGGAACAGAAGCGTCTCCGTCATGATCCGTCATCTTTCTTCCCTTCAGGTGGCACATGGCCAGAATCCGAAAGAAAGTCGTCATTGAACAGGGGCTGCTCTTCAGCGCCCCTGACATACAGGAAAAGCTTACCGCCGGAACGGATGAGGCCGGAAGAGGCTGTCTGGCCGGTCCCGTGGTGGCCGGAGCCGTCATTTTCGCCGACGGTTTCGATCTCATGGGACTGGACGACTCCAAGGTGCTGAAGGCGGATGAGCGCGACCGTCTGGCCGGGGAAATCCGCACGCTTGCCGTAGGCTGGGGCATCGGACTTGCCTGGATGAACGAAATCTCCCGCATCAACATCCTTCAGGCCTCGCTCATGGCCATGACGCGGGCCGTGGCAGCCATGCGCGTGCGCATGCACGCCAAGGGCAGCGCCGTGCCTGCGCGGCTTCTCATCGACGGCACGCAGATCATCCCGCCGCTCTATTTCCGTCAGTTCGGCATTCCTCTGCCCGAACAGGAGGCCGTGGTGGACGGCGACGCCAAGATTCCCTCCATTTCCGCGGCATCCGTTCTTGCCAAGACCTTCCGCGACGAACTTATGAACCGGTTCGACGCGCGCTGGCCGGAGTACGGCTTCGCCAGACACAAGGGCTACGGCACGAAGGAACACAAGGAAGCGCTGAAAAAATACGGCCCCTGTCCCCTGCACCGGCTCGATTTCCACGGCGTGCTGCCTCCAAAGATTCAGGAACAGGGCTGGCTGTGCTGAACAGACTGCTGCGTCATCTGCGACGACCGCCTGAGGAGCGCGACCGCCCCTCGTCTTCCGCGGCCCGCACGGGAGCAGAAGGCGAAGATGCCGCAGCCGCCATGCTTCGGAGCATGGGCTGGCGCATTCTTGCCAGGAACTGGCGCAGCGGACATCTGGAACTCGACATCGTGGCCGAGGATCACGGAGATCTTGTCTTCGTCGAAGTGAAAACCCGCGCCAGAGACGGCATGACGCAGCCCTACGAGGCTCTGAATGCCGTCAAGAAGGAACGTCTGCTGCGTGCCGCACGGGCATGGATCACCGAGCACGACGCATGGAACAGGCCATGCCGGTTCGATCTCGTCTGCGTTGTGACCGCAGCGGGAAAACATCAAACGGAGCTGATGCGAAATGTCATCGAATACGCAGAACAGGGAACCCGGCACTCTGTGGGTGGTGGGCACTCCTCTTGGCAACCCTGGTGATCTTTCCCCCCGGGCAAGAGCCTGTCTGGAGGATGCGGATCTTGTTCTTGCCGAAGACACCAAACGCGAAGGCCTCGCCTGCGCCCGCTGGGGCGTGCAGGTCCGCCGCTTCGTCAGCTATCACGATCACAACGAGAAGGAAAAGGCCGCATCCGTTCTGGACCTGCTGCGGGAGGGAAAGAACATCGCGCTCATCTCCGATGCCGGCATGCCCGTCATGGCCGATCCCGGCTATGTCGTCATCCGCGCCTGCCGGGAAGCGGGGCTTCCGGTTTCCGTCATTCCCGGTCCGTGCGCGCCGGTCACGGCTCTTGCCGGCTCCGGCATTCCGCCGCAGCCCTTCATCTTCTTCGGCTTTCTGCCCCGCAAGCGCTCCGATCAGGAAAGCACGCTCGCGCCCTATGCCGCCCTGCCCGTCACCCTGGTGTTCTTTGAACGCAGGGACAGACTGGAAGACACCCTGAAGAATGCTCTTGCCCTGCTCGGCCCCCGGGAAGTGTGCGTGGCCAGAGAACTGACCAAGACGCATGAGGAATATCTGCGCTTCCGTCTCGAAAGCATGCCCGATCTTTCCGGCATTCTCGGCGAAGTGACCGTCATCATCGGCCCGCCGGAAGGCCCGGTGCGCAGCGACAGAGAAGAAGTTGTGCGCATCATCGCCGAGGAAATGCCCCTCGGAGGCGCTCCCCGCGCCGTGGCCCGGAGGGTTCAGTCCAGAGTGCGGGGCTGGACCACCGGAGAAATCTATGCGCTGATCTCCGGTTTGAAGAACTGAAAGGACGTCCCGCCGCGTGAACGGACGGGAACGATCCATCATCACCCTCGCCACAGGAGCGGCCTTCCCCCCTTTTTCCTTCCGGCGCAGCCTTGTGCTCTTCATCTTGCGGAAAACAGGGCCATATGGTACTCACCCTGTGAATATCCGGGAAAGTTTCATCCGTTTTTTCTTCCCCGGTCGTTCCCGACATCCGCTTTCTGGAGCATCCCATGGCCGACACGCCGCGCATTGATAACCGCAAAGCCCGCCAGTACTATGAATTTCTGGAATTCTTCGAGGCAGGCATCGTCCTCACCGGACCGGAAGTGAAAAGCGTCCGTTCAGGTCAGGTCAGCTTCGGCGACAGCTTCGTCGAGTGCCGGGCCGGCGAAGCCTTCATCGTCGGCATGCGCATAGCTCCGTACGATCGCGGCGGCTATGTGCTGCAGAATCCAGACCGGGACAAGAAGCTCCTGCTTCATCACAGAGAAATTCATCTGCTCACCACCCGCATCGAACAGAAAGGACTCACCGTCGTTCCCACGAAGCTGTACTTCAAGCACGGCAAGGTCAAGGTGGAAATCGCCCTTGCCCGGGGACGCAAGCTTCACGATCAGAGGGAAGAACTCAAAAGGCGTGCCGAATCCCGCGACATGGAACGGGAACTCGCCAGACAATAGCACGTGCCGCCTATGCTCCTGATGCGTCGAAACAGGAACGG
>USNI01000017.1 GCA_900555975.1 uncultured Desulfovibrio sp.
AGGAATTCTTCAGGGACATGCCGATCTGGTACAGGACATAGGGGATGGCTTCATGACGGGGATGCAGTGTCTCGAAGTCCTTGTAGGCATCGGCGGCCAGAAGGTACTCGTTATCGAGATACTGAGCGTCTGCCAGAGCCAGTTCAGCCTCTATGACATAGGGACTGAAGGGATATTCATCCTTGATGCGGGTGTAGTAGACAATGGCCTGCGAATAGTTCTTTTCACGCATGGCATCATTGCCGGACTCGAATATTTCCTGCACGGTGTCGTCTGCAGGAGGCAGAAAATACTCGTCCACGACGGAACAGCCGCTCAGAAAGAGATTGCAGGCAAGCATTCCCATAAGAAGCAGTTTACGCATTCCATTGCTCCAGATAAGACGAGGCCGCAGTCGCTGCCGTAGCTCCGTCGCCCACGGCGGTGCTGACCTGACGGCAGCTTTTGGAACGTACGTCGCCGGCTGCGAAAATGCCGGGAACGCTGGTACACATTTCGGCATCCGTCAGAACAAAGCCGGCGGCATCACGGTTGATCTGTTCCGGCAGATAGCCGGTCACAGGCTCCATGCCCACATAGATGAAGATGCCGTCCGCCGGAATGACACGGATGTCGCCGCTTGCCAGATGACGGACGATGACGGAGTCCATGCCTGCATCGCCTCCGCGGATCTCATCGACGACGCTGCCGGTCACGAGTTCGATATTCTCGGTGACGGACTTTGTCCTGATAGATCATCGCGCCGCGGAAGCTGTCGCGACGATGGACGAGGTAGACCTTGTTGACGATGCGGGAGAGGTACAGTGCTTCCTCGAGAGCGGAATTGCCGCCACCGACCACCACCACGTCCCGTCCGCGATAGAAGTTGCCGTCACACACGGCGCAGTAGGAGACGCCACGACCGCTGAAGGTTTCTTCACCGGGGACTCCGAGCTTGCGGTGATGGGCGCCTGAGCAGACAACGACGGATCTGGCTTCCAGGGCTTCGCCTTCGGAAAGCTCAAGCGTGAAGAGATTTCCTTCCGCCTGTCTGACGGAGACTACCTGACCGCGGACGCGGGCAACGGGATAGGATGCAAGATGCGCATCAAAGAGATCGGCCAGTTCCCATCCTTTGATGCTCTTGGGAAATCCGGGATAGTTCTCGATTTCGGCGGTGCTGAGTATCTGTCCGCCCGGTGCGGCGTTTTCGACAAGCGCAACGCTCACGCCGGAGCGGACAAGATACAGGGCCGCGGTAATACCCGCGGGACCTGCGCCGATGACTACGGCGTCGTACAGCATCAGAGAGCCTTTTCAATCATGCCCACGAGGTGGGACTTGGCTACGGCACCGGTCACCTGATCGATGACTTCGCCGTCCTTGAAGACGATGAGAGTGGGGATGGCACGGATGCCGAACTGACTGGGGACGCGCGAATTTTCATCCACGTTCACCTTGCAGACAAGAACGCGGCCCTCGTATTCGGCAGCCAGTTCTTCCACGATGGGGCCGATGCCGCGGCAGGGACCGCACCAGGGAGCCCAGAAGTCGACGAGAACCGGAATGGAAGACTTGATGACGACGCTTTCAAAAGTGGCATCAGTAACGGCAGTGGACATGGGGGAACTCCTTTATGAAAATGGCTTGGGGATGACCGGATTGCTTTCCGGCTTGTCTCCGTCGTATCACGAAAAAAAATGATGCGGAATGATTGTAGGGGCAGGGTATGCCTCTGTCAAGGCGGAGAGATGCTCAGAGAGTCTTCCAGTCCTGGGGAATGGTCTGCCCGCGCGGAATGGCGGAAAGAGAAAGATCATGTACTCTTCCGGCCATGGCCATGTGCCATCCTGCCTTCGCTATCATGACGGCATTGTCTCCACAGAGGGAAAGTCGGGGGATGATGAGTGGAATGCCGTGTCTTTCCGCAAGATTGGCAAATTCCTGCCGAACGACGCTGTTGGCGGCGACGCCGCCTGCCACGACGATGCTTTCAGGATGAAAGAGAGCCATTGCTCGTTCCGCCTTGATGGTGAGCGTTTCCGCAACAGCCAGCAGGTAGGAGGCAGCCGCGTCGCAAAGCGTCTGCGATGCCGAATCAAGACGTTCACGGGCCGGTGTGTCACCGGGAGGAAAATGGGCGTCGGCGTGCTGAGAGAGCCAGAGGGCACCGGCAGTTTTGAGGCCGCTGAAGCTGAAGTCAAGATTGTCGTTATGTGTATAGGGGCGGGGAAAAAGATGCGGATCGGCATGCCCCCGTTTGCCGAGGGCATCGAGCAGCGCGCCGCCGGGGTAGGGCAGGCCCGCTGCCTTGGCGAACTTGTCGCAGGCTTCACCCGCGGCATCGTCGATGGTCTTTCCAAGCACCGTCATATCCACGGGGCCTTCCATGCGGTAAAGATGGGTGTGCCCTCCGGAGATGAGCACGCCGAGCGCCGGCCAGAGGATGTCGTGTTCGAGTTCTGCGGCAAGGAGGTGTCCCTGCAGATGATCGATGCCTATGAGAGGAATGTCATGGGCCATGGAAAGAGATTTGGCAAAGGCAACGCCCACGAGCAGACTGCCCATGAGTCCCGGACCGCGGGTGACGGCTATGCGGTCTATGCTCTTCCAGGGGGCCGGACCGAGATCCGCCTGCCGGAAGAGGCTGTCGAGCAGCGGTCCGATGAGGCGGGCGTGTTCTCTGGAGGCCAGCTCCGGCACGACGCCTCCGAACAGGGCATGAATGTCGGCCTGGCTGGAGATGACGGCCGCACGGACGCCGCCGTCGTCCACGAGAGCAAGGGCGGTTTCATCACAAGAACTTTCTATTCCCAGAACGAGCATGTCTGACCCGGAAGAGTTTTCGGCACGTATGCCTTCATGACAGAACAAGACCGCGCGCCGGAAAGAACCGGCACGCGGCTGGCAAAGGTTGCACAGAGCGGAGGATGATGCTCAGATTTTGCCGTTTTCCCTGTAGACTTCCATGACCTGATCCACGTCGTCGGCGGAGCCGATGATGAGCGGCGTACGTTCGTGAATGGCGGTAGGAACCTTTTCAAGAATGCGCATTCTGCCGTCCGTGGCCTTGCCTCCGGCCTGTTCCGCGAGGAATGCCATGGGAGCGGCTTCATACATCAGACGGAGCTTGCCGCTGGGATGCTTGGTATCTTCCGTATAGAAGAAGATGCCGCCCTTGAGCAGCGTACGATGGAAATCGGCCACCAGAGAACCGACATAGCGGGTGGAGCGGGGAGGCATGCCTTCCGGTCTGGAGAAGGCGTGTACGGCTTTCTGTGTGGCTTCATCCCAGTAGTTGTAGTAGCCGTGGTTGGCGGAATAATACTTGCCTACGCGGGGAATCTGGATATTGGGATGGGTCAGGAGAAATTCTCCGATGGAGGAGTCCAGCGTGAAGCCGTTGACGCCGTGTCCGGTGGAGTAGACGAGCATGGTCGAGGAGCCGTACAGGAAGTAGCCGGCGGCCACCTGTTCGATGCCGGGACGCATGAGGGACTCGGTGTTGAGCTCCCAGTAGTTCTGACTGTCGGCGCGGCGATAGATGGAGAAGATGGTTCCGATGCTTACGCCTACATCAATGTTTGAGGAACCGTCCAGCGGGTCGAAGAAGATGACGTAGTGCCCGTGAGGCTCGTTTTCAGGCACGAAGAAGGGTTCTGCCATTTCTTCTGACCCGACGGCACAGACCGCACCGGAACTCTGCATTCTGTAGACCAGCGTGTTGTTGGCGAAGGTGTCGAGCTTCTGCACCTGTTCGCCCTGCACATTGACGGCACCAGTCGCGCCCAGAATATCGACCAGACCGGCCTGGTTGACATTTCTGGAAATGATTTTTGCCGAGAGAATAAGGTCATGCATCAGCGAGGTAAACTGCCCCGTCGCCTGAGGTGACCATCTGCGTTGTGATGCGATAAGGTGTTCAATTGCAGTGACTTCAGACATATCCAGGCTCCTTGGTGTCGGCTCCGGTCTGTCGCATTGGACATACACTCTGCGGAAGAGTCGGAGCTTCTGTTACTTGACAGTACCTATACCATAAACAAGGATGAATGTGCAATAAGGATCAATATGCAATTCGAGATCAATACAGAAGGAAGCTCAGCGGACGGGGGCTGCAAACACGATGGGTTTTCCTCCTATATAGCGGGAAATCCACATCATTGTTCCATTATCATTGCTCAGCAGGCCGTCGGAATGCTCCTTAAGATATTCCGTCCAGTCGATGGAGGCGAGCGGCGTGGAAGAGTAGTCCATGTCTCCGCTCCAGATGAGCACGTCGGCGGAGCGGACGATGAAGTCCCCCGGAGAAGAGGCGAAGGGCAGCAGTGCTCTGAAGTCGAAAGTGGCCACCAGAAGCAGCTGGAGCTGATCTTCCTGGAGAAATGGGCGGGCGATGAGAATTTCCGGACCGAGCGGCGTATCCTGTACGGAGGAACGCAGATCGCGGGGGAGAGCCTTGGGGGCAAGTTCCAGAAGCGGGGTGTAGTCGAGCTGCTTGAGAGGCGTGCTGGGAATGGACGCGCCCAGCGTGCCGTCCGGGGCGACCATGGACAGTCCGGAAAGCCAGGGGAATCGACGCAGCAGGCCGGCGGCTGTTTCCGCATCGGGCGGCGTGGCGAGGGCGTCCAGAGCCTTTTCGAGCCTGGTCAGCTCCTCGTCGATGGGCATGATGCTCTGCACCAGATCCCGCTGCGGCTTTTCCAGCTCCGTGCGCTCGGTGACGTCCAGCTTCGAGGGGCGGTTGATATGCGTATTGTAGAACGTCTTGGTCTCCTTGTAGGCACCCTTCATCTGCGCGCATCCGGAAAGCGTCAGCGAGGAGACGGAAAGAAGACAGACAATGAGAGGGTATATGCGGCTACGCATGGCAACTCCTGTCGCGCGCGTCAGGCGCGGGATTTGTTTTCCAGCCGGACGGCCAGAGTTTCCAGCATGTCCATGATGCCGGAAGCCGGAGGCTGCCCGGGAACGGCCTGTTCCGTTCCCTGCATGAGGCTGTCCAGTTTTGCGTTCAGTTCGGCTCTCTCTTCGGGAGAGGAGCTGACTTCAAGAAGTTCACGGTAAATGTCTGCGGCCTCATCCGTGGCTCCCTGCTCTTCGAGTATGTGCGCCATGGACCGGGTACACAGGGAGCTTTTTCCCTCCAGGGACGAGCGGGGAACGGGATGGGCGGCAGGAATGCGTTCAGTCTGCTCTTCCTCGTCATGGTCTTCACGAGGCAGATCCTGCCGGCCGGCAAAGAAAAGATCTGTTGCGGACGGCGGCAGGGAAGAACGGGAAGAGGATGCCTGCTCTTCGTCGTCATCATAGACGTCATCGTCATCGGGAACGGAATCAAGACTGTACCATGGAGCATCTTCGTCCATGACGAAGCTTTTCCCGGTGGTGCTGATGGTTCCGGAAGAAGAGCCGTCGGAAACCTGATCAGGAGTTATCGCGGCAGATCCGCAGGCGGGAGCGGCGGTCATGTTCTGCCGGTCTGCGTCTTCAGCAGAATCGTTTTGCAGAGCCTTCAATCCCGCGGCGAACACGTCGGCCAGACCCGGCCCTCCCCGGCGGAAGGTGGCCCCGAAGAAAAGCAGCATGGCGGCCTGATCGGCCCTGACACCGGGCAGACGACTCCAGATTTCCCACAGCGCAGAGCACTGGGATAGGGATTCAATGATGCCTGAGGCTTCCAGACCTGCTGCGGCATCCTGTCCGGATGCATGGAGCAGGTCAATGAGCAGAAGACGGGCGTCAAGAAACTCGGGATGACGGGTCAGTCCCGATCGGAGCACCTCGACGGCTTCTGCCCTGCGACCGGTTTCGGCGAGCAGACGGGCATAGGGAAAAAAAATGCGGGAGGCGGGATCAAGAGCCAGAACTTCCTGATACCAGAGCGCCTTTTCCGGCGGAGAGTTTTCCGTAAGCGGTGAGTTCATGGGGGAGGAGCTGTCAGTCATTCCTGTCGTCCGTACCGGCGTCAAGCCAGGTCGAGTTTTCCCTGTTCTTGTCGAAAAGATAGAGAATCTCGTTTTTTCTCACATAGTTCAGACGCTGACGAATAACTTTTTCCACATAGGCGGGATCCGTCTTCAGCAGACGGATTTCCCGACTCAGCGCGGCACGCTTCTCATCGAGGGCGGCAAGCTCCTCGGACAGTTCGCTTTGTTTTTCTTTAAGAACTCTCCAGGTGTACAGACTGTGGGACCCCCATACAATGCGGCTGGCCAGCGCGAAGTTGAGAAGGACTGCTAGCACGAGCAGAGACAGCTTCCACCAGAAGGCCCTGTTTGAGGACGTACGACGATTCATGGACACGGCGGCCTGAGTCTAATTGTTGTCCGCCAGATGATCGCGCCACTGACGATAGAAGAGATAGAAATAGTTGCATCCGGAGAAGATCGTCAGCACCAGAGCAATGTAGAGAACCACGGTGCCTATGAGATGCACGGGCAGTCCCAGGATGGGGAAGTGGATGAGCAGCGGGACCATGGCAATGATCTGGAAGACGGTCTTCCACTTGCCATACCAGTCGGCGGCGATGACGACGCCCTTGTCGGCGGCCACGGCGCGAAGCCCTGTGACGGCAAGTTCACGCATGATGATGATGATCACTATCCATGCGGGAACCCAGCCCAGACCCACCATTTCGATGAGAATGGAGCAGATGAGCAGCTTGTCGGCCAGAGGATCGAGAAACTTGCCGAAGTTGGTCACCTGTTTTTCGCGGCGGGCGATGTATCCGTCGAGAAAGTCGGTCACGGCCGCGGCCACAAAGAGAATCATGGCTATCCAGCAGGTGTAGACGTTAGGAAAATGGATGAGCAGAAGGATGGGCAGCACAGCCCCGATGCGCATCATGGTGATGCGGTTGGCCCAGCCCATTTTCCCGAATATCTGCATCATGTCTGACAGAAACATATCTTTTCTCCCGCTCAAGAACGTATCATGGGTACGACTTATCATAAAGAGGGGCGGCGCGGCAAGGCGGAAACAGCGCGCGGACGGAGAAAAAGTCATCCTTCCGAAGAATATAAATGATGTCGCGGGCGGAAGACGATGAAACAAAAATGTGGCCCGCGGCTTCTTGACTTGTTCCGGGAGTATGCGAAAAAATACCTTCTGCCCGCTTCAGCAGATGGAGCGGTCATACCGAGGGCCCTTCGCCCGGAAAGGATGCAGCCTTGTTCAGAAGAAGACAAATTTCCTATCGTTCCTCGTCCCGGCGTTCTTCATCCGGACTGTCCGTCATTGCCATGCTTCTCATACTGGCACTTGCCGCTGTCGGAGCCTATTTCCTCATGCGGGATCTGAGCGGTCCCTCCGTGACGCTCACCCCCGGAAACACGGGGAGAATCGGACTTGCCCAGACCATGGAACTGAACATGTCCGACAAGTCGGGCGTGCAGTCCGTGACGGTGACGGTAAAGCGGGGCGAGCAGTCCATGACCGTTCTTCAGCAGACGTTTCCCACCCTGGAAACGTCGCAGAAGGCATCCTTCAGTCTGAAGGAAACCCGTCTGCCGGAAGGCGCCTTCGAACTCGAAATCCGGGTCGTCGACGGATCCTATGCCGGTTTCGGCCGCGGCAATACCACAACGCTGAATCTCCCCATGATTCTGGATTCCCAGCCTCCCCGCATTGCCGTGAAGACCGGTCCTCCCGCGCTTTACAGGGGAGGCAGCGGACTCATCGTCTATACCGTCTCCGAGGATGTGGACAAAACGGGCGTTCAGGTGGGCGACCTTTTCTTCCCCGGCTACAAGCGGGACAACGGCGGCTATGCCTGTCTGTTCCCCTTCCCCATCTCTCTGACCACCAGCAGCTTCCAGCCTGAGATCATGGCCAGGGATCTGGCCGGCAACGTCACCTCAAGCCGTCTCCTCGTTCATGCCCTCAACCGGAACTATCGTTCGGATACCTTGAACATTCCCGAGTCCTTCCTCAACTTCAAGGCCGATGAACTGGCCCAGCTGTGTCCCGAGGAAAGCTCTCCCCTCACTCAGTATCTGTGCGCCAACAACAAGGTCCGCATCGGCAACGACGCTAAGCTCATCGAGGTGGCTTCCAATCCTGCCAACGTCTCGCCCCGATTCCTGTGGAAGGGGTCTTTCCGCAGTCTTCCCCGTGCGGCCGTGAAGGCCAATTTCGGCGATTTTCGTACCTATGTGGACGGCAATAAGCAGAAAATCGACGAACAGACTCATATGGGCCTGGATCTTGCTTCCGTGGCGCATGCAGAAGTGCCCGCCTCACAGGACGGCCGGGTGGTATGGGTGGATTATCTCGGCATTCACGGCAACATGATTCTCATCGAGCATGGACTCGGCCTTATGACGCAGTACTCTCATCTGAGCGAATACGGCGTGAAGGTCGGCGACGTGGTGAAGGCGGGACAGATCATCGGTCGTACCGGAACGAGCGGTCTGGCCGGTGGTGATCATCTCCATTTTGGTGTGCTTGTGGGGGGCGTGCCCGTTCAGCCTCTGGAATGGCTGGATGCCTCATGGGTGAAGAACAACATCACGTCCCGTCTGAACATTTCATTTTAGACTCTTGTTTCCGGAGTTTTCCTCCGGCATGATGCAGCAGGTCCTGTGCAGGACAGAAATGTCCTGCCGGACCTTCCTTTTTCCGTTTTCAAGGAGACCGCCATGCCCCACAAAGGGCCTCATATTTCCATATCGGCCGACTATGTGGTCAACCGCATTCTTCGCATCAATCTTGACGAGTTCGAACGCTGGCCGCAGAGCGTGCGCCAGCTGGCCATCGACATTGCCGAGGAACTGTTTCTTGTGGCGTACAATCCCTTTATATCCGCCTCGGAAGTGAAGAAAAGCGTCAATGAGCATTATCAGGCCGAGTCTCCTTCCCTCGCGCATCAGTATGCTACTTCCATCAGCGAGGGCATTACCATGTTCTGGAGTGCCCATGAGGCGGAGTTGGAATTCTGTCGTGAGCTTGAGGGACGTCTTGCCGCCGTCATGCCCGACGATTGTATCCTGCGTCGACGGGGAGCGCTGGTGGCGGCCGCCACCGATGCCACCGATCTGCGCATGGAGCTGCCGCTGCTGGTCGTGGAACCCGATACCCCGGAACAGATCAGTGCACTTGTCCGGCTGGCCAATGAAATGAAGTTCGCCATCATTCCCCGGGGCGGAGCTTCTGGACTTACGGGAGGAACGGTTCCTGCCCGCAAGCGCACCGTCGTGGTGAGCACCACTCGTCTTACCGCGAAGTCCGTCAACCGATCGGCCAGAACCATGACCTGCCAGGCCGGCGTGATCACGCAGGACGCCATTGATTTCGCCGCCTCGAAAGGCTTGCTCTTCACCGTGGACCCTGCCTCGAAGACGGCGTCCACCATCGGCGGCAACGTGGCGGAAAATTCCGGCGGACCTTTCTGCTTTGAGTACGGAACCACCATCGACAATCTTCTGTCATGGACCATGGTTACGCCAACAGGTGAGATCATCCGCATCGAAAGAGTGAACCATCCCGGTCATAAGATCATGCCGGAAGAGACGGTCGTCTTCGAAGTGAAGGATCTTTCCGGCGGCATGCGCAATGTCGTTCGTCTGAAGGGAAACGAGGTTCGTCACGACGGACTCGGCAAGGACGTGACCAACAAGCTGCTTGACGGACTGCCCGGCATGCAGAAGGAAGGCATCGACGGCATCATTACCGAGGCCACGTTCATCCTGCATCCGAAGCCGTCTCTTTCTCGTGTGATGGTGCTGGAATTTTACGGCACTTCCATGGTTCCTGCGGCGCAGCTCGTACGCAAGATGGTGAATCTTCGCGACAGAATCCGCGAACAGGGCGGAGACGTGCGCATGTCGGCACTGGAAGAATTCAATTCCAAGTACGTGCAGGCCATAAATTATCAGCCCAAGTCCGACAGACACAAGGGCAGTCCCATTTCCGTGATCATCGTTCAGGTGGATGGCAACGACGCCTATGTGCTCGATGATACCGTGCAGTCCATCTACACCCTTGCCGAAGACGATCCCCATGTCTTTGCCGCCATTGCCAGGGATGACAAGCAGGCTGCCGAGTTCTGGGAAGACAGACATCGTCTTTCAGCCATTGCCAAGCGCACGTCCGGATTCAAGATGAACGAGGACGTTGTCCTGCCCATGGCACGCATTCCCGAATTCGCGCACTATCTTGAAACGCTCAACGTCACGGCCGCGGCGGAGGCCTATCGCTACGCCCTGCAGGAGCTTTCCAGACTACAGGGATTCCCCATGGAGGATCCTTCCTTCAATGAGGAGTTTGCCTTTGCCTCTCATGTTGCGGCAAGCGATGAATCCAGTCTGGACCCGGAACTCGTGGATGAAGATGTCGCGGCCCGTGCGGAACGCTGGCTTCTGACGCAGAAGGAGCGTTTCCCCCGGCTGGCATCCCGCATCGACGCCATCGTGGAGTACATGAAGAGCAGCCGTATCGTGGTGGCCAGCCATATGCATGCCGGCGACGGCAACTGTCATGTGAACATCCCCGTCAATTCCAATGACCCGCGCATGATGGAACACGCGGAGGACATAGCCATGCAGGTCATGGCAAAAACGCAGGAACTTGACGGCGCGGTCTCCGGCGAACACGGCATAGGTATTACGAAAATAGCGTTCCTGGATACCAGACAGATGGAGAGTCTGCGTGAATTCAAGATGCGAGTTGATCCCCGTGATCTTCTGAATCCCGGCAAGCTCGTCACCAGAAATCTTCCCGTCCGTCCGTTCACCTTTTCCTTCAACAGACTTATTGCGGACATCCGAGAATCGGGTCTTCCCGACAAGGAATGCCTCATCCGTCTGCTTTCGCAGGTGCAGACCTGCACGCGCTGCGGCAAATGCAAGCAGGTGTGCCCCATGGTCTATCCCGAACGTTCCTTCCAGTATAATCCGCGCAACAAGAATATGATCCTCGGCGCGCTTACCGAGGCCATCTACTATTCTCAGGTTACAACCGGAAGACCGTCGCCCGAACTTCTTGAGGAACTGCGGCATCTGGTGGAGCATTGCACGGGATGCGGCAGGTGCACCTCGGTCTGTCCCGTGAAGATCGAGTCTTCGGAGGTGGCGCTCAGCTCTCTGGCCTATGTGAAGCGTGAGGGCATGGGAGGGCATCCCATCAAGTCTCAGGTCCTCAAGGTGCTGTCTTCCGATCCGTCCAACAGGGTGCCTGCCTTTGCCAAGATGGCGGCGCTCGGACAGAACGTGATGAATCAGTTCATTCCACTTGTGCCGCGGGTGTGGCGCAAACGCATGAGCAGTCCGCTCTTCTCCGACAGAGGACCGGCGCTTGGCATGGTGAGCATTTATGAAAGCCTGCATCTTGAAAAGAATGCCGCCGTTCATCTTTTTCATGGTGCTGTACAGCACGTTGCCCATGTTGTGGGGACAGATAGACGGCGAACAGTCTATGAACGACCTTTCACGCATCTGGCTGAACTTTCCTATGCTTGCC
>USNI01000018.1 GCA_900555975.1 uncultured Desulfovibrio sp.
CTTGGTTTCTGGAACATAATACGCCTTGCGCATGATATCGCGCAGGGCTTTATCCTTGGGAAGGCTGCGGCCCACATACTTGAGCAGATCTTTCACATAGGCGATGCCGATGATATTATCCGGATCGTCGTCGTAGACGGGGATGCGGGAGTACCCTTCCTCCATCGAGATTTTGACGACCTCCTCGAGCGGATCGTTGACCTCCACCGCAAACATCTCTGTGCGGTGCGTCATGATGTCGCCAACATCCATATCGTCAAATTCAAAAATGTTGTTGATCATTTCCTTCTGGGTGTTTTCAATCACGCCCTTTTCCTCGCCCACATCCACCATCATGCGGATTTCCTCCGCGGTGACGTCCTCCTCATCCGCGTTCGGGTCGAAGCCGAACAGCCGGACCACCAGATTGGTGGAGAAGGAGAGGAGCTTTACCACCGGCTTTGTGATTTTTGCCACAAACAGCAGGGGGCCGACCGCGAGGAAGGAAACCTTTTCCGGCTTCTGCATGGCGATCTTTTTCGGCACAAGCTCGCCGAGCACAAGGGAGAAATAAGACATAATCAGCGTGATGACCACCATCGAAAAGCCGCTGATGACGCTGTAGGGAATCACTGCGACAACCTTCGGCTGCGCAATCGCTGTGGCGAGCTTATTCGCGAAGGTCTGCGAAGCAGAGGCGGAGGTCAAAAAGCCCGCTAATGTAACGCCGATTTGGATAGTGGAGAGAAAATTGCTGGAGTTTTCCGTCAGGCGCAGAATCTGTTTTGCCTTCTTGTGGCCTTCCTCCGCCATTTTTTGAATCTTGTTGTCGTTAAGCGAGATCACCGCGATCTCGGACATGGCAAAAAGGCCGTTCAGAACAATCAGCACTATAAGAATAAATACTTCCATATATTCATTGTAATGATTTTCTTTCATGTGTCAACATACCGATAAAACATGGCATAAAAGCCATGACAATATTTTATATTTTTGACATATTCGTATAGTGTAATTTTTATATTTGTGAATAATATTATTATTTTTTTACATTTGTATGCATCTTTTTTAAAAAAAATGACGCATAAACATAAATATAAAATTATTTCATATTTATACATAATTTATATTTTTTAAGGAATAATATTATGTTGTCAAAAATAAGCTGGTGATGATATAAAACATAATTGATGCCGATTTCAATGTATTTCTCGTCAACTGAAGAAAAAATTTCAGTCTGCACAGAAAAGTCATTTTTGGTCCGAAGCGTCTTTTGACAGTTCGAATAACATATTCGATTTTTTTTGTTTTCGTTTCTCCGGGGCGGCGGAACGCTCCCTTACGAAGAAAGGAGAAGACGCCATGAGAGTATGTGCCATACAGATGAATGTCATCACGGGAGACAGAAAGGCCAACAGGGCTGCGGTGACGGATCTGACGGAAAGGGCGGTTCGGTCCGATTGCCCTCCGGACGTGATCATTCTGCCGGAACTGTGGTCCACGGGGTATGCTCTGGACCGCGCTTCGGAACTGGCATCCCCCGGTGGCGAGGCGGACGCCGAATTTCTCGGTGAACTGGCGATACGGCATCATGTGGCCTTTGCGGGGGGATCCGTGCTGGCAGAAGTGAACGGTCGCATCAGAAATCGTGCGCAGGTCATCGACAAAAAGGGGATGCTGACGGCTTTCTACGACAAGATTCATCTGTTCCGTCTGATGGATGAGGAGAGATATCTGGATCGGGGAAACGACATATGTCTGTTCGAGCTTGAGGGGATGCGCTGCGCTCTGGCGATCTGTTACGACATACGTTTCTGCGAGTTTGTCCGGCGGCTGGCCGTGGAAGGGGCGGAGGCCCTGTTCGTCAGCGCCGAATGGCCGCTGTCCCGCAGGACGCACTGGGAGATACTGCTGCGTGCACGGGCGGTGGAGAATCAGATGTACGTTGCGGCCTGCAACCGGTGTGGAAGCTCCGGTCAGGAGATTTTTGCGGGGCAGTCCATGATGATTGCTCCCGATGGAACGATCGTGGCGCAGGGCGGCGGAGAGGAGAGTCTCGTATGCGCGGACATGAACATCGATGCGGTTCGGCGCATGAGAAAAGCCATACCTGTTTTTGAAGACAGAGTGCCGTCACTTTATTGAGAACCGGTTCATGACCATATAAAAAGGCGCCCCCATGCTTGGAGGCGCCTTTTTATATGAAGAGATTGTGCGTCATGCGGACCTTTCCGTCCCCGCAGTCATTATGCAGGGACGGGAAGGTCATATCTTGATGATGCCGAGAGCTCCGCCCACGGAGGAGAGCAGTACGACGAGCAGCAGAATCGGAGCCAGCCAGGAGATACAGATGCGGAAGATCTTTTCTCCATGGAAGGCCGAGGAGATCTTGATTTCGGAGATGAGATTGTCGATGCCTACGACGCGGCCGATGAGCAGGCAGGTCAGCATGGCGGCCAGGGGGCAGAGGATGAGACTTGCCAGAAAATCCATCATGTCGAGGATGCTGAGACCGGCAATGGAGATGAAGTCCCATACGCCGAAACCGAGGGAACAGGGCACGCCGAGAGCGATGGCTTCGAAGGTCATGAAAATGGCGCTCTTTCTGCGGGACCAGTGCAGCTCGTCGGTAAGGGTGGAAACGCAGGTTTCCATGATGGAGATACTGGAAGTGAGGGCTGCGAAGAAGACCATGAGGAAGAATGCCGCGCCGATGACGCCGCCGAAGCCCATGCTCTCAAAGATTTTGGGAATGGTGATGAACATGAGCGAGGGGCCTGCATTCAGGGCCTCGGCGGTACCGCCGGAGAAGGCGAATACGGCCGGAATGATCATGAAGCCGGCCAGCACGGCGACCAGGGTGTCCATGAGGCCTATGCTGTAGGTGGCCTGTTCGACGTTGACTTCCTTCTTCATGTAGGAGCCGTAGGTGATGAGGATGCCCATGCCTATGGACAGGGAGAAGAAGAGCTGACCGCAGGCGGCAACCACCGTCATGATGGAGAACTTGGAGAAGTCCGGGACCAGATAGTAGTAGATGCCGGCGCCGGCACCGGGACGGGTCATGGAGTAGACGGCCACGATGACGGCAAGAATGAGCAGAAGAGGCATCATGACGCGGGAGGCGCGTTCGACGCCGCGTTCGACGCCTTTGAGAATGATGCCGAGCGTGCAGCCGAGGAAGATGAGGTTCCAGAACACCGGTTCCCATGTGGAGGAAATGAATCCGCCGAAATAGCCGTCTGCGGCCACGGTATCCACCTGACCGATGACGTATTCGAACAGGAATTTGATGATCCAGCCGCCGATGAGGCAGTAGTAGGGCAGAATCAGCATGGGAACGATGGCATTGATCCAGCCGCCGAAGACGAGGAAGGGATTGCGCTTCATCTGTCCGAAGGATCTGTAGGCACCCACGGGACTGAGTCTGGTCTTTCTGCCGAGGCTGGTTTCAGCCACGATAAGCGCATAGCCGAAAGTGAGCATGAGAATGATGTACACCAGCAGGAAGATGCCTCCTCCGTACTTGGCGGCAAGATAGGGGAAGCGCCAGATGTTGCCAAGACCTACGGCAGAGCCGGCCACGGCAAGAATGAAACCTATGTGCCCGGAAAAAAGACCGCGGGAACTGCCTTTGCCTGGATCGGATGAGGCCTGCTGGGACATACATGACTCCTGAAAGAAAAAGTGTTCGCAACAGAATATAAGAAGGCCGGAAAAATGACAAGCCGGAAATGGGTTTTTCTTTCATTTCGGTGGAGAGCGGTAACGGCGTTTCTCTGCAGAAAAACGCCGCAGGGAGAATGACGGAGGCTGCAATCATATCTTCATGGAATGTTCATGGTGGCGAGATATTTTTTCCGCAACCGCGTGCTAGGATTCCCGTGATTTTTCGAGCGGGACGGTCCCGCACAAGGAGACGGCATGAACATTTGCCTGAAAGGGATAAGGAAAAGTTTCGGCAGCGTTCCGGTCCTGCAGAACATTGACTTGGAGCTGGGATCCGGGCGCTTCACTACGCTGCTCGGCCCTTCCGGCTGCGGCAAGACCACGCTGCTTCGGATCGTGGCGGGCCTGGAGAGGCCGGACGGCGGAGAAGTGTACTTCGACGATGAATGCGTTTTTTCCGATCGTCGCGGGGTGAGCGTTCCGCCGGAGAAAAGAGGCCTCGGCTTCGTGTTTCAGGATTTTGCCCTCTGGCCGCATCTGACGGTCTTTGAGAACGTGGCGTTCGGACTGCGTTCCTCGGGACATACGGAGGAGTTGGCCGAAAAGGTGATGACCGCGCTTCATGCCGTCCGTCTGGACGGTTTCGATCGACGCTGGCCTCACGAGCTTTCCGGCGGACAGCAGCAGCGCGTGGCGCTGGCCCGGGCGCTGGCCGTCTCTCCCCGCTGCATTCTTTTTGACGAACCCTTCAGCGCTCTGGACGCCGGTCTGCGGGAAGAGATGCGTATGGAACTGCGCGAACTTGTTTCCACGCGCGGCATCACGTCGGTGTTCGTGACCCACGATCAGGAAGAAGCCATGAGTCTTTCCGACGACATGGTCATCATGTCCGGCGGCCGGGTACTCCAGAAGGACAGTCCCGAGCAGGTGTACCGTCATCCGGCCAGTCCCGTGGTGGCGGGCTTCGTGGGGCAGGCCAACTGGATGGGAAAAACGCGCATGGTTCGCCCGGAACACTTGTTTCTTGATCCTGGAAGGGGGCGTACTTCGGTGCCCGTGCGGGTGATGTCTTCCCGCTTTCTCGGCAAGGACTACGCCGTGACCGTCAGCGGCGATGCCGGAAGCTGGGTGCTGTATGCCCCGTCGCGGCATGATCCGGACGAGAGGCTGAATGTTTTCGTGGATACGGATCAGATCATTCAATTCAAGGAGTCAGTATAATGATGAAGGGCATTGTTTCTCTGCTTGCTGCGGCAACGATTCTTGTTCCCGGCTTGGTTCAGGCGGAAGAACTTTCCGGCAAGGTGGTGGTGTACTGCCCCTCGCCGGCGAAGATGGCCGACAAGCTGGCGGAAGGCTTTACGAAGAAGACCGGCGTGAAGGTGGAGATGTTCCAGGGAACGACGGGTGAGATCATGGCTAGACTGGAGGCCGAGCGGGCCAATCCCGTGGCGGACGTGGTCATCATGGCTTCGTGGCCGGATGGTCTTGCCATGAAGAAGAAGGGACTTCTGGCCAGCTATGCGCCTGCGCTTTCCGATCGCATGGTCAGCGGCTGGAAGGATGAGGACAACATGCTCTTCGGCACCAGCGCCTCGGCCGTGGGCGTTTTGTACAACACCCGCCTCGTGCCCGAGCTTTCCGCAGACTGGAACGAACTGGCCCGTCCGGAATTCAAGGACATGCTGGCGCTGCCCGATCCTGTGAAGTCCGGCTCCTGCAAGGATTTTCTTTCCGGCTTCATGTACGCCTTCGGCGAGGATGAGGGCTGGAAGGTCTGGGAGGATCTTGCCGCGCAGGGCATGACCATTCCCGGAGCCAACAAGGCCGCGCTGGAGGCGGTGATTACGGGTGAGAAGGCCGTGCTCATTGCCGGCGTGGACTACAACGCCTTTTCCTCAGCCGCCAAGGGCGAACCGCTGGCCATTTATTACCCCAAGTCCGGCACGGTGGTGAATCCGCGTCCTGCCATGATTTTGAAGAGCAGCCGCAACATGGAAAACGCCAAGGCCTACATGGACTACCTTCTGAGCGACGAAGCTCAGCAGATGGTGTGCGACGCCTATCTGCTGCCGGGCCGTGCGGACGTGAAGAACACCAACCGCACTGCGCTTTCCGACATCCGTCAGCTCGAGGTGAACTGGGACTGGATGATGGAACACTCCACCGACATCGCAACCAGAATGGTCAAGATGCTCAGGAAGTAGTCCTTCATGAGGAAAACGTCGTTTTTTCTTCTTTTCCTGCCGCTTTTTCTGCTTCTCGCGGTTCTTGTGCTCTGCCCGCTGATCATGGTGCTGGCGGAGACCGCGGGAAGCGGGGACGGTTCAGCACTTTCACGCATCTGGCAGACGCTGGCGCAGCCGGAGAATCTGCGCACCATAGGCAACTCCCTGCAGCTCGGCACGGCGGTCGTGGCGGTGTCCACCGTCATTGCGGCGCCTCTGGCCTGGCTTCTGGCCCGTACGGAAATGTCCCGCTGCCGCTGGCTTGAACTTGCGTTCATGATCCCCTTCATGACGCCGCCCTACATCAGTTCCATGGGCTGGATACTGTTCATGCAGCGCAACGGACTCTGCCAGCAGATGTTTCCCTGGCTCGGGCGCTGGAGCGAGGGATTCTTTTCCTTCTGGGGACTGGCGCTCGTCATGGGCCTGCACGTCTTTCCCTTCATGCTGCTCATGCTCCGCAACGCCATGCTCTGCATAGGACAGGGGCTGGAGGATGCCGGGGCCGTGTTCGGTGCAGGCTTTGCCGGTCGTATCCGCCGCATCTTTGTTCCGCTGCTTCTGGGCAACTATGCCGTAGGCGCACTGCTTGTCTTTGTAAAGACGCTTTCGGAATACGGTACGCCCGCCACGCTCGGACAGCGCATCGGCTTTTTCGTGTTCACCACCGACATCCACCGCTACAGCACCACGGCGCCTGTCGATTTCGGACGGGCCGCCACGCTTTCCACGGCGCTTACCCTGATATGCCTTGTCATGTGGCTTGCCCAGAGAGCCATTTCCCGCCGCCATTCCTACCGTCTCGTCGGAGGAAAGGGCGTGAAGATGAGCTGCGCGCCTCTGCGGCCCGCCGTCAGAACCTGTGCATGGTGCGGTGTGTGGCTGGTGCTGATTCTTTCCATCGGCGTTCCGTTCTTTTCCGTCATCAGCACGTCGCTCATCAAACTGCGCGGCTATGGTCTTGCGCTGGACAACCTTACCTTTGCCCACTATGTGGAGCTCTTCACGGACAACCCCAAGGCGGTTCAGGCCATACTGGTCAGTGCCGGAACGGCCTTTGCCGCAGCCACGATATCGGCCGTGATCGGCACCGTTGTCGCCTTTGTCGTGAACAGAAGCAGAAACGGCATGGGACGCGTGCTTGAAGGCGTGAGCCTGCTGCCGGAAATGCTGCCCGGCATCGTCATGGTCATAGGCCTCATGCTGTTCTGGAATCTCATCTACGATGTCGTTCCTCTCTACAACAGTTCCGGCATGCTGGTCGTGGCCTTCGTCGCCCTGTTTCTGCCGTTCACCGTGCAGTATGTGGGCTCCTCCCTTGCGGGCGTGAGCGAAAGTCTCGTGGCTGCGGCCAGGGTTTTCGGAGCCTCGCCCTGGCAGATATTCCGCCGCGTTCTGGTGCCGCTGGTGTTCCGAGGCATTGCCGCAGGCTGGGCCATGACCTTCATCATCTCCTTCCGAGAGCTGGTGGCGCCGTCCATGATGGCTCCGCCCGGAGTTCTTTCCATTTCCACATTCATTGTGCGGGAGTTCGAGCAGGGAAGCGTATCCACGGGCATGGCGATGGCCGTCATCTGCGTGCTGCTTACTACGGGAACCCTTGCGATCATGAACGCACTCAGAAGAAGTCGCTGACATGGCCTGTATGGGGGAAATATGTTTCAGGGAGTCGGTTCATCATCAGCCTTGTCGGGGTGATAATGTTTCCGCTCCTTTTTTGTATCATCGTTTTTTATCCGGCGGTCTGCTAGTGTCGTTCCGAACGGAAGAAACCGGCTTTGAGGGGCATCCGGTTTCCCGGCAGTCTGCAAGAGAGAAGAAAAGGCCCCCGAAATGTCATCCCGGAGGTGCACATGGAAGCTGCCGCACTGGAGAGGCTGAATGCCGAAATGGAAGAGGAACGGGAAAGGCTGCGCAGCCTGAAGGAACTTTTTCAGGGCGCATCCATGCCGGATGTGCTTGATGACGCCATGCACATGGAAGCTGTCCGCTTTGCCGGAGCCTTGGCGGATCGAAGCGCCAGGCGTCTGACGCTGCTGCGCCGTTTGTCCACGGAAGGGGCTGGGTTCGAGCGTTGCTGCGAGGATTGCGGCGAACCCATTCCGCTTTCCCGCATACTGGCTGCCCCCGAATGCGTGTGCTGCAGAAATTGTCAGGCGATCCGTGACGGGGAGACCGTCCCGTCGGAAGAATGATTTCGTTTCCTGAATATCATTATTTTGTAATACTAATGTCACATGGCTCTGATATCATGCCCCGATATTCTGAAGACAAGCAGATAACGGAGTATGCGTATGTCCTTTTTTACAGCCATGCAGCTTCTCGGTGGTGTAGGCATTTTTTTGTTTGCCATCAAGCTCATCAGCGAGTCCCTGCAGATGGTGGCCGGTGAACGTCTGCGCAACATCATCGGAATGTTTACGAAAACGCCCATCATGGGCGTTTTTTTGGGTACGGCCGTCACCATGGTCATTCAGAGCAGCAGCGCAACCACCGTCATGACCGTGAGCTTCGTGGACGCGGGACTCATGACGCTGACGCAGGCCATCGGCGTCATCATGGGAGCCAACATCGGCACCACGGTGACCGGTCAGATTCTCGCCTTCCGCGTCAAGGATCTGGCGTATCTCTTTGTGATCATCGGCGTGCTGCTCATTTTCGTGTGCTCTTCGAAGAAGCTCAAGCATCTCGGAGAGGGCCTGCTCGGTTTCGGACTTCTGTTCATCGGCATGCAGACCATGGAAACGTCCATGTCGTTTCTGCGGGACAGGCAGGATCTTTTTCTGGCCTTCAGCGACAATCCGCTCCTCGGTCTTGCCGCCGGCACACTTCTTACGCTGCTCGTGCAGTCCAGTTCAGCCACCGTCGGTCTGACCATCGCCCTCGGAACGCAGGGACTTCTTCCCCTGGAAGCGGCCGTTCCCATCATTTTCGGCGACAACATAGGCACGACCATCACCGCGGTTCTGGCCGCACTCGGTACGGGCAGAGCCGCCCGTCAGGCCTGTGCCGCCCATGTGCTGTTCAACGTCATAGGCGTGTGCATATGGCTGCCGCTCATGCCGTTGTGGATAGGCTTCATCGAGGCCTCCTCGGCTTCCATCGGCCATCAGATCGCCAACGCTCATACGATGTTCAACATCTGCAACACCATTCTGTTCCTGCCCTTCGTCAAGCCGTTTGCGGCGCTCATCCGTCGTATCATTCCCGACAAGGACCGTATCGACAGACGCGATGCCGTGTATCTCGATCCGCATCTCATCCAGCGCACGCCCGTCGTGGCCGTGAGTGCGGTACGTCATGAATGCCGTCACATGGGAGAGATCGTGATGGAGCTTCTCGAGCGTACGGAGAAGGTCTTCTTCGAGCAGAAGGATGAGGAGAAGGAAGCCGTCATGCAGCTTGAGGACAAGCTCGACAGACTGGAGACCTCCATACGCGGCTATGCCTCCGACATCATGCAGACGGGACTTGACGGGAAGGATGCCGATCTTCTGGAGGCCTGCGTGGTCAGTGCAGGTGACCTGGAGCGCATCGGCGACAAGGGTAAAAGACTCATCGATTTCTACGAATATCGTAAAAAGCGCGGCGACGATTTCTCATCCGAGGCCATGAAGGAAGCCCGATCGCTGTTTTTGGAAACTCGCAGAGCTGTTTCTCTGGCGCTGAATGTGTTCGGTCCCGAGGACTTTTCGGAGGAGGATAAAACGAAGCTGGATGCCAAGGCGGATCATATCCGTGAGCTGGAATCCTCTTTGCGTGCCCGCCATGTCTCGCGCTTGGGGGACGGGCATTGCTCTCCCGAGTCAGGTCTTGTATTCATAGATGTGCTCGGAGCCATTGAGCAGATCGCCTACCGCGCAAGAAAGATTGCCGATCATATGGCCGTTCGGCAGAACCTGGAGGCATAGTCGTGGCCGACAAGAATGTGAAGACGTCAGCTCCGCAGCAGAAGACCGAGCTGAAAAAGACGGATCTTACCGCTCAGGAATATTATCTGAACAGAGAACTGAGCTGGCTGGATTTCAATGCCCGTGTGCTGGAGACGGCGCTGGACGAAAGACTTCCTCTTCTGGAGCAGACGAAATTTCTTTCCATCTTTTACAACAACCTCGACGAATTCTTCATGGTGCGCGTGGCCGATGTGCTGCGTCAGTATCGTGAGGGGGCGACCAGTTCCGAGGCCGACCGCATGACGCCGTCCCGGCAGCTTGCCGAGATACGGCGAAAGGCTTCGGTCCTGCTGTCCAAAGCCAGTGATCACTGGCAGAAGACGCTCGTTCCCCAGCTGCGGGAGCGCGATGTGCATCTTGTGCACTACAACGAGCTGACGGAAAAGCAGCGTCGTTTTCTGCTTGCCTACTTCCGGGACGAAATCTATCCCGTGCTCACGCCTCAGGCCATCGATCCGGGACATCCCTTTCCCACCATTTCCAATCTCAGTCTGAACTTCATCATAAGGCTTCAGGGCCGCGACGGCATCGCCCGCTTTGCCAGACTCCGCTGTCCGAGCAACGTGTCGCGCTTCATTTTCATTCCGCGCAACAAGGAGGCCAAGACCTATGCCTCCCTCGGCCTGAAGGCCAACGTGCGCGACGCCGACATCCTGCTGCTTGAGGAACTCATCGAGGAGCATCTCGGTCTTCTGTTCCCCGGGTATGACGTCGTGGATTCCGGACTGTTCCGCATCACCCGCAATACCGACGTCGACATCGACGAGGACGAGAGTGACGATCTTCTCGAGGCCGTGCAGGACATGGTGGAGCAGCGCCGTTTCGGCGGCGTGGTGCGCCTTGAGACGGCGCGTGGCATGTCCAC
>USNI01000019.1 GCA_900555975.1 uncultured Desulfovibrio sp.
GGACCGTACAGATGGTTGGCAAACTGCTGGACGCGGGCTACGAGGCTGTTCATGTTGACGGCCAGCGGAGGCGTCTGGATCATGCCCATTTCCGGATGCAGTTCCATGGACTTTACCATGCGTACCATGGTTCGGCCGCTCATGACGCTGTCGGCGTCGAAGACGATCATGTATTTGTACTGAGCGCCCCAGCGACGGCAGAAATCGGCGACGTTGCCGCTCTTGCGCTTGGTGTTGTTGCGTCTGCGGCGATAGAAGATATGTCCGAAGACCTGCTCTCTGCTGCAGAATTCATACCAGGCTTCTTCTTCCGCGACCCATGCGTCGGGACTGGTGGAGTCGCTGAGAATGAAGATATCGAATTTGTCGCTTTCCCCGGTCTGCACGAGGGAGTGCCATGTGGCGGCAATACCTGCCATGTACTTGCGTGTATCCTCATTATAGACGGGAAACAGAATGGCGGTACGGGTGCTTTCCGGGATTTCCACGGCGTCGCAGCCCCTGGTGGGAGTAAAGCGGTCGACCTTGCGGGACAGCACCCAGCAGCCGGCCACACACATCCAGAAGCCTATGGATATCCAGCCGAACAGGATGGCGAACAGCACGGCCGTCATGATCTTCACGGCCTCTATGCCCTGCTGGGGCAGGATGCTGTACATGATGTAGGCGCCGATGACGGCAGGGACGAGAATCAGCGTCATGAGCAGAGTGCGGCGACGCCCTGCCACCTTTTCCCATTCCAGCTGACGGCGCTGCCGGTCGGCGCTGTCCTTCCACGATGCGCGGGCCTTGATGCCGGAAGGCCTGAAAATGTGGAAAAGGCGGCTCAGCGTTTTCTTGAAGATGCTCAGCCACGGCGTGCGGTCGAGTTCTTCGGCAAGCATGGAGCTGCGGGTCATGACGGGTGCGGACATGAGATGAGGCGCGTCGTCTCCGGGAATGAGATCCCGTCCCTTTTCAGCCAGAATGCCGTGCAGGCAGACGAGAGCCTCATGGTAGCTCGGATGTTCGGACTGGCAGCGCTTCAGACTTTCCAGGGCAAGTTCCACGCTTTCCTTCGGCGAGAGGTTCAGGCCGCGGGCATAGAGAAGAATGCGGTCGCGGACCCGGAAATCCATATCCTGATAGGAGTTCATGCGAAGACCTTTAATAGATGAGGGGTTGCGTCTCCTCAACAGTCCATCGTTCCGGATGATTCAGGGGACTGTGGCAGGAGGCAGACGCGCCGCGTCATGGAGACGCGGCGGACGTTCTTTACTGAGGCTGAAGCTGCCAGTCGTATACCCAGGTTTCGGTCAGGGGGTCGGGAAGGTTCTCGCCCTTCTTGAGCAGCGCGCGGAAACGGAGCATGACGGGTCCCTTTCTCGCGGACATGAGACTGTCGATAACGCCGTCTTCCTTGGGCAGGCGTATGGTAAACATCAGTCTCCAGCCGCCGGTCGCAGGATTGCGGATGAGTTTCTTCTCCAGCAGCGGAATGGGTTCGGGCGTTTCCACGATGCTCGAAAGACCGGTGTCTTCAGGAAGCGTGGCGAGTGCGCCTCCGGCGAAGTCCACATGGAAGGTCATGGTGTCGCCGCTGCGGGAAATGCGGGTGGAAGTGATTCTGCCCAGTTCATGCTGCGTGCTCTGAGGCTGCATCCAGTACAGTTTCCAGCTGTACATCTGAGTGTCGGGATAGCGCAGTTCGGCTTCCGGCTGAGCGGGATTGTTCTTGTCGCGGGGTTTGTCCGGCGTCCAGAATGCCACGATGTTGTCGTGCATTTCATCTTCCGTGGGGATTTCCACGAGGTTCAGCTGTCCGGGACCCCAGTCGCCCTGAGGTTCGACCCAGAGTGACGGGCGACGCTCGTAGCTGGCGTCGATGTCCTGATAGCTTTTAAAATCGCAGTCGCGCTGCAGCAGGCCGAAGCCGCGGGGATTCTGCAGGGGGAAGGTGTTGACGGTAAGACGCTTGGGATTGGCCAGAGGACTCCAGAACCAGTGATTTTCTCCGTTCACGTAGAGCAGACCGTCGGAGTTGTGCACTTCGGGACGGTAATCACCCGGGCGTCCATTTTTTTCCTCCCCGTAGAAGAACATGCTCGTCAGAGGTGCAAGACCGATCTTCTGGAAATTCCTGGCTCCCTTGCGGGTGAAGAGCGCGCACTTGACGTCCATGACGGTGGGGGAACCGGGAGTGATGATGAAACGGTAGGCGCCCGCCATGCTTTCACTGTCCATAAGCGCGTAGACAGTGATGTCCCCGGCGTCGGGAGCAGGCTTCACGATCCAGAATTCCTTGAAATACGGGAATTCTTCCCCCTGAGCCGTGGCCGTATCGATGGCAAGGCCGCGGGAGTAGATGCCGTAATGCGTGTCTGCCGCCAGAGCGCGGAAATAGGAGGCTCCGAGAAAGATGGCCAGTTCATCCTTATACGTGGCACTGTTCAGCGGATAATGAAGACGGAATCCGGCGAAGTTCATGTCCTTGGTCTGGGCGACCTGCCGGGCGAGATCTTCATTTTCATAGCGGAAAAGAGACGTGTCGAAAGCCACGTCTTCCACGGTGTCGCCGTTGACGATGTGAATGCGTACCGGTCTGTCATAGTACAGACCGGGATGGAAGAACTGAACCGTGAATGGCAGAGATTCATCAGTCCAGAGCGCCTTTTCCGGAAGATATCGTATGGAACTCCATTCGCCGTAGTTCAGCTTCGTGAGAAATTCCGGTACCGCTGGCGTGGGCGTGTACTTGGTGCCGGCCAGATCCTGAGCTTTGGCCTGTACGTCGGCGAAGGTGAAGGACGCAGCGGCTCCGGCATTGCAGGGAACCGTGAACAGAGCGGCCAGCAGGCAGAAGGATACAATCATGCGATGAAACATATGAAGTAACTCCCTGAATGATTGGGGGGATTCGTCATCCATCGGTCAATCAGTCGCACAGACATGGTAACAGATGCCGTGGCTGACCCATACTTCCCGGGGGGAAGCCTGACATCCTGTCACGGCATCTATCTTCTTTCCCCCCTACTTAAAGCCGGAACGGCTCCATGTCCAGAGATTTTATCCCCTTGCGGCACGCGAAAGGCTAAGGTAGGATGTCTGGCCGGGCGGGAATTTCCGTTCCTACACGATCTTGAAACAGGAAAGCCTATGGATGCATTGCTGGAGCTGAGACATGTCAGCCGGGAATTTTCGGTGAGAAGAGGAATGTTCGATCCGCGTCCGGCAAGCGTAAAGGCGGTGAACGATGTGAGCCTGCAGCTCTTTGCCGGGGAAACGCTCGGCCTGGTGGGAGAATCCGGCTGCGGAAAATCCACGCTTGCGCGCATGGCCACGGGACTGCTGCCGCCTTCGTCCGGAGAGGTCTTTCTGTCGGGAAAGCCTTTGTCTGCATGGACGCCCCTTGAACGCGCCGGCCTTATACAGATGGTGTTTCAGGATCCGTTCTCCTCTCTGGATCCTCGTCAGAGCGTGGGCGCGAGCATTGCGGAACCGCTTCGTCTGGCGGCCCGGGCTGCGGGTCACGCGCTTTCAGGAAGCGAGTATCGCGAGAAGGTGAGAGAGATCCTCGTGCAGGTCGGACTTCAGCCTGAGCACATCGACCGGTATCCGCATGAGTTTTCCGGAGGACAGCGGCAGCGCATAGCTGTGGCGCGGGCCATCATCGCCGGTCCCGGAGCGCTGGTATGCGATGAACCGGTATCGGCTCTGGATGCCTCGGTGCAGGCCCAGGTGCTGAATCTGCTGAAGGACATGCAGGAGAACATGGGACTCGGCTATCTGTTCATTTCTCATGATCTCGGTGTGATCGGATTCATGAGCACGAGAATCGCCGTCATGTATCTCGGACGCGTGGTGGAGCTCGCGGGCTGTGACGAACTGTTTTCTCACGCCGCCCATCCGTATACGGCCGCGCTCATGGCGGCGGCTCCCTCACGCGATCCTTCCCGGCGCGGGCGCGGGTCCGTGCTGTCCGGAGAGATGCCGAGTCCGCTGTCCCCCCCATCAGGCTGCGCCTTTCATCCGCGCTGTCCCTGCGCCGGCAGTATCTGCCGGGAACAGGAGCCTCCGTTGCTCCAGATTACTCAAGGGCATGCCGTGCGCTGCCACTTCCCTCTGTGAGGACCATCAACATGATCATTCTTGACAAGCAGTATGTGTCCCGGGAACTCCGGGAATATCTTGCCGAAAGCCGGGTACCCGTGCTCCGCAACGAAGCGGCGCTGGCAGCGGCTCCCGAAGGCACGTTCAACCTTGTTTCCGACGAGGAGGCCGACGCGCTGCTCGCCCGGGGAGACCGCATCTACACGACCTGCGAGAATTCTCTTTCCTGGGTGCTCCGGCATGCTCCGGATCAGGGGCTGCAGAAGGGCATTGCCCTGTGCAAGGACAAGGCCGCCTTCCGCCGCATGCTTTCCAGCATATATCCGGACTTCCTTTTCCGTGAAGTGGGCGCCGACGAACTGGAAGACATCGATTTCAGCGAGCTGAAGACTCCCTTTGTGCTGAAGCCTTCCGTGGGCTTTTTCAGCGTGGGCGTGTACACCATATTCAACGAAAAGGACTGGCAGAAGGCCCTGGAGGACATCCGTCTGCACTCCGGAGACTGGAAAAAGGAGTACGACGAAAGCGTGGTGGCCAATACCCGCTTCATTCTCGAACAGTACATCGGCGGAGAGGAATACGCCGTCGACTTCTACTATGACGGCGAGGGAAAAGCCGTCATCGTCAACATTTTCCATCACGAGTTTGCTTCGGCCGATGACGTGAGCGACAGGCTCTACTGCTCCGGAGCGTCCATCATCCGTGAGCATCTGCAGCCGTTCACGGACTTTTTCAATCGCATGAATGAGAAAATGGGCGCCCGCAATCTGCCCATTCATCTTGAGCTGCGCGTCGACGGAGGCAGAATCATTCCCATCGAGGCCAATCCCCTTCGCTTTGCCGGCTGGTGTCTGACCGACCTTTCCCTGCATGCCTACGGGTTCCGCACCTACGACTACTTTCTGAACGATGTCCGTCCCGACTGGGACAGTCTGCTGAAGGGAAAGGAAGACAACATCTATTCCTTCATCGTGCTGAACCCTCCGGCGAGCCTCAGGCCTTCCGACGTCTTCAATTACGACAGGCTCCGTGCATCCTTCCATAATGTCATGGAACTTCGGCGCATCGATTATCACACCGGTCCGGTGTTCGGATTCCTTTTCACAGAAACGCCGGTTTCCGACCGGGCTGAGCTGGACCATATCCTGCGCAGCGATCTGACCGAGTATCTTGACTGATCCGGAGAGAACGTCAGCATCGGGGCGGCATTCCTGAACTGGAATGCCGCCCTTTTCAGTGCTCGGGAACGGACGAGACGAATCCTGGACAATCTGGTATGGTGACAGAAAAGCCGCCGTTTTCCTTGAAGAAAACGGCGGGCTTTTCACAGAGATCGGCGCAGGGATTACACGATGCCGTGTTCACCGGGACGTTCGTAGTCGTCCTTTTTGCTGGCCTTGGCATGATAGAGATCCACGTCGCCGAAAGCGATGAGGATGGGCGAGGCCACGAAGATGGAGGAGAACGTACCGAAGACGATGCCGAGCGTGATGGTCAGGGCAAAGTCGTGAATGACGTTGCCGCCGAGAAGGTACAGGGAAAGACTGGCGACCAGCGTGGTGGCCGACGTCATGGTGGTACGCGACAGCGTCTGGTTGACGGACTTGTTGATGATGCTTGCCATCGAGGGCTTTTTCTGCACGTCCGCAGGAACGGCGCGCAGATTTTCGCGGATGCGGTCATAGACCACGATGGTGTCGTTGATGGAATAGCCGACCAGCGTGAGCAGAGCCGCGATGACGTTGAGGTCTATTTCCACGCCCAGCAGAGTCAGCAGACCCAGCGTGACGACGACGTCGTGGATGAGGGCCAGAGTGGCGCCGAGAGCGAAGTTCAGCTTGAGCTTCCAGCAGCTGATCAGTGTGATGACCATGCCGATGGCCACGCCCCAGAGCCGGTTGAACCCGAGATAGGAAGCGCCGTACACGGCGGCCCAGAGCACGAGAGCCATGGCGCCGGCCATGAACCAGCTGTATTCGAATCGTCCGGAGATGTAGACGGTGATGAGCAGAACCGCGTAGAACAGCGCTTCAATGGCCATGTTGCGCAGATCGTTGCCGACCTTGGGACCGACGGATTCCAGACGCTGAATGCTGGAAGGATTGTCGGGAATGCTGTTCTTGAGCGCGGAGGAGACCTGTTCTCTCAGGTCCTGATTCTCGGCAGCGGGCATGGAGAAGCGCAGCAGATAGTCGCGATCTTCGGTGTCGACCTGCTGGACGGTGAGTCCGGGCAGATCCACGTTCTGCAGGGCTGTCTTTACCTGCTCGTCGGGAATGGGCTGTTCGAACTGGATCTGCACCATGACGCCGCCGGCGAAGTCCACGCCGTAACGCAGGCCGCCGTTCCAGAAGATGGCGATCAGTCCCAGGATGATGAAGAAGCCGGAAATGCTGTAGGCAAAGCGGCGGAAACCGACGAAATCGATGTTGGTCTGACGGGAAAGAAGTGCGAATGCCATGAAAAGGCCCTCTTTGTCCTAGATGCTGATTTTTTGGCTGCTGGAGCGGGATATCCATGTTTCAAACACGGCCCGTGAAACGAAGACGGCGGTGAACATGGATGCCAGAATGCCCAGCGACAGGGTGACGGCGAATCCGCGGACGGGACCCGTACCGAACTGGTACAGAATGGCCGCGGTGATGAGCGTGGTCAGGTTCGAGTCGATGATGGAGATGCTGGCCCGGCTGAAACCGGCCTTCACGGCTTCCAGCGCCGTCATCCCGGCCCTGAGTTCTTCTCTGATGCGCTCGAAGATAAGGACGTTGGCGTCCACCGACATACCGATGGTGAGCACGATGCCCGCAATGCCGGGCAGGGTGAGCGTGGCGCCGAAAAGCGTCATGCCGGCAAGAAGAATGGTGATGGTGAAGCAGAGCATGATGTCTGCCACGAGACCGGACAGTCCGTAGTAGAGAGGCATGACGAGCACGACGGCGGCGGCGCCCACGAGAGAAGCCTTGATACCGCTGCTGATCGATTCCTTGCCGAGGGACGGACCCACGGTGCGCTCTTCCAGAATGGAGACCGGGGTGGGCAGAGAGCCGGCGCGCAGCACGATGGCGAGATCCTGGGCCTCTTCGGTGGTAAAGCTGCCGGTGATGGAGGCCTTGCCGCCGGCGATGCGGTCCTGAATGACGGGAGCGGAATAAACCTTGCCGTCCAGGACGATGGCCATGCGCTTTTTGATGTGTTCGCCGGTGATGCGTTCGAAGTTGGAGGCGCCTCTGCTGTTGAATTCCAGAGCGACGTAGGCCTGTCCGTATTCATTGAAGGCCGGGCGGGCGTTGGTGATGTCCTCGCCGCCCATGAGCGATTCGGTGTCGAGCACGATGGAGCTTTCGCTCTGTTCCCCATGCGGGCCCTTGACGATGAGGGGATACCGCGCCGTTCCTGCGGGCAGCATGATGGCGGAAGGATCCACGTCGTCGCGCACGAGATGGAATTCCAGATGGGCGGTCTGTCCGATGATCTGTATGGCGCGCTCTGCGTCGGTCATGCCGGGAAGCTGAACCTGAACCTGATTGTCCGACTGCTTGCGGATATCAGGCTCGGCCACGCCGAACTGATCTATACGGTTGCGGATGGTGCGTACGACCTGCTCCATGGTCATGTCTTCCGTCTGCGTGCGGGCTTCGGGAGAAAGCTCGAAGGTATAGACTCGTCCCGTGGCGGCGGTCTCGGCGCTGACCTGATGAAGCGTCGTGAACCACTTGCCGATCATGGATTCGAAGGCGCTGGCCTGTTCGGCCCGGGGAAGCGTGATTTCCAGCAGACCTTCGGCATTGATGCGGGGCTTCATGACGGTGATTTTTTCCTGCTCGGCCCGGTCACGGATATCCTGACCGGTCACGGAGAGCGTATTTTGCACGGCTTTTTCCACATCCACGCCCAGCGTGAGGTTCATGCCGCCTTTGAGGTCCAGTCCGAGACTGATACGGTCCTGCATGAGCGCACCCAGAGGCGAGTTGCCGATGGCGGGGATGTTGGGCAGGGCATACGCAAGCACCACGAGCAGCACAATGAATGAGATGGCCAGGCGCAAACGCAGAGCTTTCATGGCTGTATCCTTAAAAAACGATGATAAGGTCGGAAGGCCTTATGTCTGAACATGACACAAAGTTCCACGCCTCCTCGGAAAAAGGAGGGGGCGTGGAAACGAAAGAACAACGAAAACGGTGTGTTACTTGTTTTCAGCAGGCGCCGTATCGGCGGCCTTGTTCATGGCCTTCGGGTCATAGGTGCCGCTCACGAAGCCGCGGGGCATACGGACCTTGGTTTCACCGAGATCGATCACCAGGATGTCGCCTTCAAGGTCGACGATACGGCCGAGGAGGCCGCCGGAGGTGATGACGTAGGAGCCTTTGCCCAAGGCTTCAAGCATGGCCTTGTGTTCCTTGTTGCGCTTCTGCTGGGGGCGGATCAGCAGGAAATAGAACACGGCGAACATGAGGATGAGAGGTACGAGGGAAGCAAAAGCTCCCATGGGGCCACTCTGAGCGGCGCCGCCCGCGTTGCCGGCGGCGTAGGCGATGGAAGTGAACATAGATTCTCCAGAATTGATTTTGCGGAAAGTTGTCCGCGTCACTGCCCCTCCTTATTAACCTGTTGCGCCTTTTTACGCAATGGGTTAAGCGCGAGTCCGCGGCGGAAGAGATTTTTTTGTTCGGCGACGCAGAGGAAAAGGGCTGGACATTCATGTCGATTGCGGGAACTATGTCGCGAGAGCCGTTTTGTTCCGGACGGTCCGTCGTCCGCCGTCGGCGGATGCGTGCGGGCACGCCCCGCATTCCATCAAAACAGAGAGGCCGGGATATTCCCGGCGGAAGGAGCATAATACATGGCCGTTATGTCCGATCCGGTGGAGCAGGCCCGGCTGCAATCGAGAATACTGATCGAGAGTCTTCCCTATCTGCGGGAATATCATGGAGAAACCGTCGTCATAAAGTACGGCGGTCATGCCATGACGGATGAAAGCCTCAAGCTTGCATTTGCCCGCAACATCAGTCTGCTCAAACTTGTGGGCATACATCCTGTGGTGGTTCACGGCGGCGGTCCGCAGATCAATCAGATGCTGAGCAAGCTGGAGATCAAGTCGGAATTCCGTCAGGGACATCGCGTGACCGACAAGGCAACCATGGATGTGGTGGAAATGGTGCTGGTCGGTTCCGTGAACAAGAGCGTGGTGAATCTCATCAACAGGACGGGAGCGCGCGCCGTGGGACTTTCCGGCAAGGACGGCATATTGCTTGAAGCCAGCAAGCTCGCCATGACCATCAGTCACGGGGAGGAACAGCCGCCGGAAATCATTGATCTCGGCAACGTCGGGGAAGTCACTGCCGTGAACGTTCAGCTGCTCCGTTCGCTCATTCATGACGACTTCGTTCCCGTCATTGCGCCCGTGGGCGTGGATGCCGAAGGCAATACGTACAACATCAATGCCGATTCCGTGGCCGGAGCCGTGGCCGGAGCACTCAAGGCCCGGCGTCTGCTCATGCTGACCGACGTGGCCGGCATTCTGGACAAGGAAGGCCGTCTCATTGAACATATCGACACGGCGGAAGCCCGGCGTCTGCTGGCGGACGGCACACTGAGCGGCGGCATGATTCCCAAGATCAACTGCTGTCTGGATGCGCTGCAGCAGGGAGTGGACAAAGTCACCATTGTGGACGGCAGGGTGGAGAACTGTCTTCTGCTGGAACTTCTTACCGATCAGGGCATCGGCACAGCCATAGTGAAATAAGAGCGACCGGTTATCGAAAAAGGCGGCTTCGGCCGCTTTTTTCATGTCCGTGTTTTTATTTTCGCCTCATTGCCCTGTCCCGGACGGGCGGAAGGGATCGTCCACGGACGCGAAAGCGCATGGAACGATGCGTTTCCGTTACGGCTCAATCCGGATTTTTTTGACTTCCTTGACGAACTTTCGACCGTTCCAGAGGTAGTAGACGGCGTTGTCCGGATCAAGACTGCAGGGAAAGCCGTCGGAGAAAAAACTCGGCAGCACTTCCAGTCCCCTGTCGAAGACGCAGTAGGTGCAGCTGGAGGACAGTCGACCAGGAAGATCCCGGTCGGGGCGAAAGAAGTCTTCGGGGTCCGGCTCCGGCGGCAGGGGAAGCGGCGCGGCATGACCGCTGGAACTGATGAACCACAGTTCCGAAAGGCATACGCCGTCATCATCTTCTGTGCGGAAGGCCGCCACGGCCCCGCGTCCTGAACGGAACATGCGAAGACGGACGTCGGCTGAACCGTCGACGGGGACGAAACGCAGGGTATCGAAGTCGTCTTCGGCCAGGCTCCAGTGTGCGCTGACGCCTTGTTCCGCCAGCTGAAGTTTTTCTTCATCGCTCAGCGGAAGGCTGGTGTTTTCAAATATTTCCGTGGGGATGAGCGCGAAAGCCTGGCGTGCGGACAGAGGTCCGCCGTGCGATGCAGAGGCCCCTGCGGCAGGAACGACGACCTGCATAGGCATCATCAGCATCAGCAGAAGCAGTAGAAAGGCCGTATTGCGCATGGTTGAGTGTCCGTCCGCCGGAGCATG
>USNI01000020.1 GCA_900555975.1 uncultured Desulfovibrio sp.
ACCATCACCCTCTTGCCCGCCGTGCGCGCCTTGGTGATGGAATCGCGCGTTCCCCGGGACAGACCGTCCCAGAAGGCCACGATCACGTCGGCCCTGTTCACGATTTCGGTGTTGCGCACGGGTCCGGCCTTTCTGCCGTGCCTGCTCCAGTCCGCGGCAATGACTTCGAGCGGCAGACCGTGACGCTCCGCAAAGCGGGCGGCCAGCGCGTCGGCGCCGCGCGCCCCGCCGGAAATGACGACGTCTATGTCCTCCACCCGGAAATTCCGGAGAATGCACTGTTCCAGCATTTCATAATCCAGGAAGTCTCGAGATCCTACCACGGCCAGCTTCATGCTTCATCCCCCGCCGACAACGCCTGCCTGCTGCAAGACTCCGTCCCGCCACCGGACGGAAACAGGTCCCCTTCAGCATACGCAACGCTCATTCCCGCATCAAGCGCTTGATTTCACCGCATCGCCGGGCAATAATGAAGCACGTTTTTCTGCGGAACCCGAACCAAGAGACCAATCCCATGTCCGACTGTCTGCGTCTTGATCCCGAGCTTGCCTCCAGAGCCGAGGCTCTGTTCCACGAGCTGGGCCTGGATCTTTCCACCGCCGTTCAGCTCTTTCTTCTCCAGTCCCTGCGGGAACGGGGACTGCCCTTCACTCCGAGACTCTCCGCTCCGGCCGCGCCGGAACAGACTCCGTCTTCTGCGGAACCCTCGGAACCGATGCCTGCCGACCGCGGCATCCTCCGTTCCGACAGGGACGACCCTGCAGACGAGAGCGATCCTTCCCACGTCCTGGAGGACGACGGAGAGGAAGAGAACGACTCTTCCGTCCTTTGCACCGGAGATGCGCCGGAGCCTGGGCGGACGCGGCCGGACGAGACTTCCGGCGGACGCGGCGCATCCCGACAAGATGACGCGTCCCTGTCCGCGGCGGACGCTCCGCAGGATGCGGACGACGAACTTCGGCAGGCCTTTCTGAACGCCCGTCTCATCGGAACGCCGCTCAGACGCGTGCGGTCTCTGAACCGTCTGTACGGCATGGGAGAACCCAATTCCACCGTACCCGGCTGGCGGGAGGTCTATGTTTCGGGCGACGAACCCTTTGCCCTTGATTTCGGCGTGATCCGCGTGGAACTCGGTTTCTACGGCGGCGGCAGCCTGCGCATGATGGACGGCAGACTGCCCGACTCGGTTCTTGAAGCCGACGCCGTCTATCCCCGGGATCTCAGCCCCGTGTTCTCCTCCGTCATCGGACAACCCCTTGCCGACGTCTCATCCACCGGCATGCTTCGGGACGGCCGCCGGCAGGAACAGCTTTCCCTGCACTTCGCCAACGGCTGCATGCTGCACTTCACTCCCGGCGGAGACTGGGGCGCGCTCTGGCTGACCGACGCCCGCGGCTCCGTCATGTTCGCCCCCGAAACCGTGTGGCTGCGCGTGCTCGGCGACAAGACGTGGAACGGCCTGCGCCGCATGGATTCCTGATCCACGGAACGGAACAAACGCATCCCTTCATTGACCGGCGCCGATTAAACGCGTATCTCTCTGAGACTTACCATCCTCAAAGGATTTGCCATGAAAACAAATCTCGCGGAAATGGAACAGAAGTTCTCCGACTATCTCAAGCAGAAGGGACTGCGGGTCACGCCGCAGCGCCTGAAGATCCTGGAAGCCTTTCTGCAGGCCCATGATCATGTGTCCATGGAGGAACTTTTCCTGCTCGTGCGCTCACAGGACAACACCATCGGACAGGTCACGGTATACCGCACGCTCAAGCTGCTCTGCGAGGCGGGACTCGCCTCGGCCGTGAACTTCGAGGAAGGCATGGTCCGCTACGAACCTCTGGGCATGCATCATCACGATCATCTGGTCTGCGAAAAATGCGGCAGAAAAATCGAATTCGTCAACGACGCCATTGAAAACCTTCAGGAAAAGGTCTGCCGCGTCCACGACTTTGTTCCCACCTCCCATCACATGGTGCTCTACGGCATCTGCGCCGACTGCAGAAAAAAGGACTGACCGATGGTCACGCTCAGACTCCGCACCGGCAGACGGGAAACCATGATCGACGTCACGGCGCTTCTGCGCGGAGCCGTCGCCGGCAACGGCTGGCACGACGGCGTGCTCGTCGTGTTCTGTCCCCACACCACCTGCGGACTCACCGTCAACGAGGGCTTCGATCCCGACGTCGCCGGAGACATGACCCGCTTTCTGCACGAGCGCATTCCGCAGCAGTACCCCTTCCGTCACGCCGAAGGCAACGCCGACGCCCACATCAAGGCCAGCTTCTTCGGCTCTTCCGTGATGCTCATCGTCGAAAACGGCGAACTTCAGCTCGGCACATGGCAGGCCGTCTGGCTCTTTGAGGGCGACGGCCCGCGTGAACGCAGTCTCTGCCTCAAATGGCTGCAGGCATGATCGAAGAACGGTTCCCGGACCTTTCTTCTCAGCCCTGAACGCTGCGGCAGTAGCCTCCCGGCAGTCCTTCCGGACTCAGCACCAGCTGCCAGAGCTGTATGCTCCTTGCCCGGAACGCTCCCGCACACGAAAGAAGATAGTACTGATACATGCGATGCTGCCGCTCCGTGCAGGAAAAGGCTCCCTCGCTCAGACCGCGCTCGAAGTTCTTATGCCAGGCCATGAGCGTTCTGTCGTAGTCCACCCCGAAATTCTGCCAGTCCTCCAGTATGAAATCCCGCTCCAGCGCGTCCACCAGCGTCGAGGGCGAAGGCAGAATGCCGTTGGGGAAAATATAGCGCGTCAGCCACGGATCCGCGCCGGCGCCGGCTCCCAGCGCGCCGTTGCTGCCTATGCTGTGCAGAAGAAAAAGACCGCCGCTCTTCAGGCTGTTTCTGGCAATGTCCATGAACTCCCGGTAATTGCGTCTTCCCACATGCTCGAACATGCCGACGGACACCACACGGTCCCATGTCCCTCTCAGCTCCCGATAGTCCATGAGACGATATTCCACGTCCACGCCCGACGAAGACGCCATGTCCCTGGCAAAGGCCAGCTGCTCGCGCGATACCGTGATGCCCGTCACCTGCACGTGATGCTCCGAGGCCATGTGCAGAGCCAGCGTTCCCCAGCCGCAGCCGATGTCCAGCACCGTCATGCCCGGTTCCAGCGCAAGCTTGCGGCAGATCATCTCCATCTTGTTTCTCTGCGCCTCGTCAAGTCCCGCGGCTCCCGGCTCCCTTACGTTCTCCCAGCGCGCGCAGCTGTACTGCATGCTCGGTCCAAGCATGGTACGGAACAGCGCCGGATCCGTATCGTAATGCGCCTTCGCCACCATGAAGGCCCGCGCCCGGCTCTGAAGATTGAACATCGCATGCGCCGCCTCGGTCAGCCAGAACGGCAGCGTGCGCGACAGCGTCTGCTCAAGACGCGCCCTCAGCGCGCGACAGAACATGACGTCCATGGCCTCGCAGTCCCACCAGCCGTCCATATAGGCTTCGCCAAGCCCCAGCGTTCCCTGTCTGAGCACCCGTGCGTACAGTTCGTCGTTATGCACCTGAATGTCCCACGGCCTGTCGCCGTTGATCCGGATATCGGCCTTTTCCGCAAGCTTCTGCACCAGTTCCCGTGCCTTCATGATCACTCCTTTTTTCCTGCACGGTAGCCGAAACGGACAGCCCCCGCCATGATAGAACGTCCTTTTCCGGCAGATGCCCTCCGGCATCCCGCCTCAGACTCCCCTCCTTCTCCCTCCCTGCGCGCCGCTGCCCGCCGGCGGCACAGTTTTTACTTGAACGGAACGGCCGCTCATGCTTCAATTTTCCTGCTTTCCCCTGACCTCTTCACGGGATGAACGCCATGAACCGACACAATGCTCTCTCCGCCCCCGCCGCCCTCCGGCGCGTTCTGCTGCTCACAGGCGCAGCCCTCACGCTGACCGCCGTGGTTCATTTCTTCGCATGGAACTGGCACGCCCTGTCGGGAGCGGCCAGATTCGCCCTCACCGGAGGCGGCACGGTTCTGTGCCTGCTCTCCGCCGCGGTCGCCGACAGGAAGGGACGGCATGCGCTCTGTTCCCTCTCCCTGTTTGCCGCCGCCCTCTTCACGGGCCTGTTCTGGATCGTCTTCGGCCAGATCTTCCAGAGCGCAGCCACGTTCAGGGAGTTCTGCCTTGCCTGGGCCGCAGGCACGATTCCCCTGTTTCTGCTGCGCCGCACCGCGCTTCTGTGGAATCTGCTGGTCCTGCTTCTTTCCGCCGGCAGCTGTGCGGATCCCCTGCTCACCCTGTGGGAGGGCGCATGGACGCCGCATCTTCTTCCCCCGCTTCTTGTCGCCGCCGCCTGCTGCGCCGTCGCCATGCTGCCGCCGGGTTTTCTCCGCCGCCCGCCGGGTCTGAACGCCTGGCTCACGCTGCCCCTCACCCTGCTTCTGGCCGAAGCCACCGTCATGTGCGCCATGCTCATGCTCCTTGAGCGGCATCAGTATCATGCCTCCCTGCCGGAAGCCATGGCCGGACCGCTTGCCCTGGCCGCAGTCCTCGTGTCCGCCGTGCGCGCCCGCCATGTGCCCGCGCTCTGCGAAACGGCCCTGTGCGGCATCGTGCTGCTGAACACGGGGGCGTTCCGTCTGTCCGACAGCCTGTCCCTGACGGAACGCGCCGCCCTGTTCACGCTCCTCAACGGCGCGTGCGCCTTTCTTCTGCTTTCCCTTCTGAGCAGACTTCCCCGATGGAAGACCCTCATGTCCTTCAGTCCGGCGCTCGCCCATGTCCCCGCGCTTTTCGGAGGACTGCTGTCCGCCCTTTCCCTCATGGCCCTGACGGCGCTCTTTTTTTCCGGCCTCGACGCCTCCGCCACGCTGCTGCGGGCCGGACTGCTCTACATGATCTGCGGCACGCTGCTGTGGCGGCATGGGAGAACGGGCACCTTTTCCGTCGTCCTCGCTTCCGTGCTCGTCACCGGCGGCTCCCTCTGCTTCCACATCGGTCTTCTGGAATACACGCCCGCCGTCATTCTCGCCGCCGTGTGGACGGCCGCACTGCTGCTCTACGCGCTGCTTGACTATCCGCCTCTGCGCTTCTCCGCCGTGTTCTGGGCGATCGTCTCCACGATCATCTTTCTTCCGGACCTTCCCGTGCCGGATGCCTTTCTTTCCGCCGGAGTCTTTTTTCTCTGTTTTCTTCCCCTGTCCGCGGCCGCGGCAGGACGCTTTCCCCGCGGCTTCCTGCGTCCCGCCTCCCTGGCCTGCCTCTGCGCGCTCCTTCTTCTCTGTCCCACGTTTCCGCCCGTCTCTTCTCTGTGCCTGAGATTCGGCACCGCGGAGGAAACATTCTGCGTCACCCTCGCCGCGCTGAACCTCGCCGTGCTCTTTCTGCGACGCCTTCACACGCTGCCGTCCCTCTCCGGCATCCGTCCTGCGGATGGGGCGGCGGCCGTGGCCGTCATCCTCGTCCTGTGGATGCTCGCGCCCCTGGAAACGCTGATCGGCCTGAATCTTCTCTTCGCCGGCATGGCCCAGCCCGGAGAAACGACGCCGGACGCGACGGACGAGACCGCCGGACGCAACGACCGGACGCTCATGCTTCTCGGCGTGCTGGCGCTCGCGGCACACTGTCTGCTCTTCTACTATCTGACCGTCTTCCCCTTCCGGATGAAAATGGCGTACGTCGGTCTTCCCGGACTCTGCCTGCTTGCCGCCGGTCTGCGGATGACATGCCCCTCGCGCGCTCCGGACGGAAAGAAAAAGACCTCCGTCGCGCAGCCTGCGCCGGGTTCTCTTCTGCCCTTCGCACTGTGCGCCGCCGTGCTTGCCGTGCTGTTCTGCACGGCCGTGGCGGACCGGAAGGCCCTGCTGCGCGAAGGGGAGGAAGTGCTGCTCTCTCTTGCGCCGCAGGATCCGCGGGCCTTTCTGTTCGGGGACTACATGGCGCTCAGCTACGACGTCGACCGGCTGCCCGCGCAGAGCGTGACCGGTCCAGGCTGTCTGCCGCTCGTCGTGGACGATACGCGCGTGGCGCACGCTTCGCCGGACGGCGTGCTGGAAGGCAGCGCCTGCACCGACGTTTCCGTTCCCGCCCTGACCGTGGACAGAACGACCCTGGGCACGCTCCGCCTGCGTCTGCCCAGACGCTGCTACATGGAGGAAGGCTCTGCCTCCGTTCTGGAGCGCGCCCGCTATGCCGTGCTGCGCTTCGACGACAGAAACCGCATGCTTCTGACCGGTCTGGCCGATGAGGACGGCCGGCCGATACGGCCTGTGCCGGACGCGGAAAGCGACGATCCTGTCGTGGAAGAAACGCAGCCGGACGCGGAAAGACGGCCTTCCTGAAGGCGGAGCCTTTGCGCTCAGACGCCGAGATGCGCCTCCGGCTCCGAAAGCATGCGCTGCATGTCGTTGATGAGACGGCAGGTATGAAAGCCGTCGGCCGCGGCGTGATGCACGGACACCGACACGGGAATGACGATTCTTCCGTTCCGCGTCTCGTATCTGCCGAACTTGATGAGCGGCGAGAGAAAACGGTTGTCGCCGCAGGAATCCTGCGCAAAATGCGTGAACGTCAGCCACGGCAGGCTGGACACGGGACAGATGTTCGGCGGCTCGGAGGCGCGGGCCTTGATCGTGCCGGTCACATGGCGGTACCGGGCCATGTCCTGCGTGACCGTGTCGTAGAACCGGGAGAAGTCCGCGCTGTACTCGCTCCAGATGTCGGTGAAGGTTTCGTTCTCCGGATGGAACAGGGTATAGCAGGGGTGCACGACATCCCAGAATCCCGGCTCTCCATGCGGTCCGAGCGTCATGCGGAACTCCTCACGGCCGTTCACGGCGCGCATGATCACATAGAGCATGACGGGAAAGAACTTCAGGCCCCTGCTCCGGCGAAAGGCCTGAAGATTCGTCATGTCGAGATCGGCGCCGAGATTGTAGCGGCATCGTATGACGCCGAGGTAGTAGTCGAAATGGGCGCTTCTCGGCCATGTTTCCCGGTCGAACGGATGAAAGAGCGGCGTTTCCATATCTGTCCGCTTCCGAAGTTACCGACGGCAGGCGCGTGCCGGCTGCGTCGCTTCAGCAGACGAACAGCTCCATGACGAACACCAGCACGCATGCCGCCACCGCCACGACGAAAAGCCCTGCTCCGCGCCAGGCAAGGACCACGGCGGCCGCCAGTCCGGCCAGTCCGGAAAGCTGACTGCCCGTGGAATCCAGTATGGCCGGAAACGTCATGACAGACAAGGTCACATAGGGAATGTAGTAGAGAAAGGAACGGATGGTGACGTTGTGAATCTCACGGCGTATCAGCGTCAGAGGCAGCACGCGGATGAGATAGGTGACCACGGCCATCACCGCGATGTAGATCAGGGTATCACGCATGAGGCTTGTCCTCCCCGTCCGCGGCGCATCCGCCGTTCTTCTCTTCGCCGGCGCCGGCAAGTCCCCGGTCCACGGGGAAGAGGAAGGCCGCGGCGCCGGAAACGAGCACCGTGAGAATGATGATCTTCATGCCGCCGGAAATGCCGCTGAACAGCGGCAGTCGGGCAAAGAGCCAGCTCAGGGCCATGGACGCCAGAATGAGCAGCCCGAGCAGCCGGTCCCTGCGGGCCGGAGGCACGATGATGGCGATGAACATGCCGTACAGCGCCACGCTGAGCGCCGTCACGATGCGGGCAGGCAGCACGTTGCCGAGCACCACGCCGAACAGCGTGCCGAACGCCCATGCCGGCGCCGCGATGCTCACGGCACCGTACACGTAGAAGGGATCAAGTCTTCCCGGAACGTTCACGGAAATGCCGAAGATCTCGTCCGTCACGCCGTAGCCCACGAGCAGACGATGAAACATGGGCGTGTCCGGCGCCATCTTCTGCGAAAGGGAACAGGACATGAGCATGTAGCGAAGATTGATGACGAGCTGGGAAAGCGCCATCTCCCAGTACGAGGATCCGGCCGCCATGATGCCGAGCGCGGCGAACTCTCCGGCCGATGTCAGGTTGGTGAAGCTCATCAGCGTGGAGTCGAAGGCGGAAAGCCCGATGTTGCGGCAGGCTATGCCCAGCGTGAACGACACGGCAAAATAGCCGAGCGCAATGGGAATGCCGTCGCGCATTCCGCCCAGAAAGTGCTTTCTGTGATCCGCCATGAAATGATATTCCCCCGATGCGGCCGGCGCGTCGAACCCTGTCGGCGGACCGGCGCTTTTTCCGGCCCTTCCGGCCATGCGTCCGCATGGCCGGAAGGGCCGTCTTTTACCGTATGATGACAGCCGCAACATCCGCGATCCGGAAGACACGGCTCAGCTCTGATCCTGCGTCTCTCCGCTCACGTACAGCTTTTCGCGCAGGGCGCGGGCACGGTCCCGCAGTTCGGCGGCCCGTTCGAATTCCAGATCCCGGGCCGCGGCGCGCATGGCCTTTTCCAGCTCTTCGATGAGCCTTGCGATGTCCGCGGGAGCATGCGGCGTCTCGTCGACGGCCGTCCGGCCTTTGCCGGCCTTTGTCTTTTTTCCGGCACCGTCGCGGCCCCTGCCGCCTCTGCCCTTTTTCGCGGCGCCATCCTCATCCCTGCCGTACAGATTGTCCAGCGGATTTTCCAGCGCCTTGATCACGGTGCGGGGCACGATGCCGTGCTCCTCGTTGTAGGCGATCTGTCTGTCGCGACGCCGCTGCGTCTCGTTCATGGCGGCCTGCATGGACGCCGTCACCCTGTCGGCGTAGAGAATGACCCGGCCTGCGGCGTTTCTGGCCGCGCGGCCGAAGGTCTGAATGAGCGCGCCCGTGGAACGCAGAAACCCTTCCTTGTCGGCATCGAGTATGGCCACGAGCGACACTTCGGGAATGTCGAGACCTTCCCGGAGCAGATTGATGCCCACAAGCACGTCGAACTCCCCTGCCCGCAGCGCCCTGATGATGGCGATGCGCTCAAGCGTGTCGATGTCCGAATGCAGATAGCGCGAAGACACGCCCATGTCGTTGAAATATTCCGTGAGATCCTCGGCCATGCGCTTGGTGAGCGTGGTGACGAGCACTCTTTCGCCTCTGGCCGCGCGCGCCTTGCACTCGCCGAGAAGATCATCCATCTGCCCCTTCACGGGCCTGATCTCCACCTCGGGATCCAGCAGTCCGGTGGGCCTGATCACCTGCTCCACCACAAGACCGGCGCTTCTGTCCAGCTCCCATCGTCCGGGCGTGGCGGACACGAAGATGCTCTGTCCTATGCGCCGTTCGAACTCGGCGAACTGCAGCGGACGGTTGTCCAGGGCCGAAGGCAGACGGAATCCGTAATCCACCAGGGTGTTCTTCCGGGATCTGTCGCCCTTGAACATGGCCCCGACCTGCGGAATGCTCATGTGGGACTCATCCACGAACAGAAGGAAATCCTTCGGAAAATAGTCGAGGAGCGTGGACGGAGGCTCACCCGGCGCGCGTCCGTCAAGATGGCGGGAATAGTTCTCTATGCCGTTGCAGTAGCCAAGTTCCTCCATCATTTCCAGATCGAGCTGCGTGCGCTGCTCCAGTCTCTGGGCTTCGAGCAGCTTTCCGCCTTCCCGGAACTGCACGAGTCTCTCCCGCAGCTCCTCGCGGATGTCGCTCATGGCGCGCGCAAGGTTGTCTCTGTCGGAGACGTAGTGGCTGGCCGGATAGATCACGGTCTTGGAAATGCGCCCGAGCACCTCGCCCGTCAGCGGGTCGATCTCACGGATGCCGTCGATCTCGTCGCCGAAGAACTCGATGTGCAGGGCCTTTTCATCCTCATAGGCCGGGATGATTTCCAGAACGTCGCCGCGCACGCGGAAGGTGCCGCGATGAAAGTCGTAGTCGTTGCGCGTGTACTGGATGTCCACCAGCCGGGAAATGACGCTTTCCATGGAGACGGCCTGTCCCTCCTCCACGGGAATGATGAGCCTCGCATAGTATTCCGGAGAGCCGAGACCGTAGATGCAGGACACCGACGCCACGATGATGACGTCCCGCCGCGTGAGCAGCGCATGCGTGGCCGCGTGACGCAGCTTGTCGATGTTGTCGTTGATGGCCGAGTCCTTCTCGATGTAGGTGTCGGAGGAAGGGACGTAGGCTTCGGGCTGATAGTAGTCGTAGTAGGAGACGAAGTACTCCACCGCGTTCTTCGGAAAGAGGGCGCGGAACTCTCCGTACAGCTGGGCGGCGAGGGTCTTGTTGTGGGCAAGAATGAGGGCCGGTCTGCCGGTGCGGGCGATGACGTTGGCCATGGTGAACGTCTTGCCCGATCCGGTGACGCCGAGAAGCACCTGATCACGGATGCCTGCGTTCAGATTGGCGACGAGTTCGTCGATGGCGCCGGGCTGATCGCCTGTGGGCGCAAAGGAAGAATGAAGCTGAAAAAGCGGTTCGGACATGACCTCGACTCATGATGAAGGGGACTCGCGCGGCTGCGCGAGGTCATTCTGCCCGAACAGAGGATTTTTTCAAGGGAAAGATTGTTCTGTTTTCTTCCGGGGTCAGACAAGCCCGAACGCTCTTCTGACGGCGCACTCCGCCATGCGGCAGTCCTGATCGTCCGGATGGACGGACGCCTCCCGGATGAGCGCCAGCCGCTGCGGCGTGCGCGGATGGGCGCTTCTCTCGAACACCTGCGGATCCAGCCGTCCCTGACAGAAGAAATGGCCGATCACGCGACAGCCTCC